>JAICIT010000092.1 GCA_025960445.1 Bradyrhizobium sp.
ATCAGGGTTAGTGAAGCTTTTACTTCAAAGCATCTGGCGCATCGAGCCCCGCGACGACGCTCGACGTACATTGCCCAGGCAGTCAGCTACCTCATATCGGCTGCAATTCTGGCCCTCTATTCTTATGCCGGAACCATCTCTCTTGCCGTTTCGATTGTCTATCTCTTCTGCGGAATCGCATCGACCGCGACCGGCCTATATCTGTCCGAGATCAATTTCAATGATCGGTTCAAAGATCACTATCTGAGCGTCCCGCAATCTATCGTAAGCATGACCATTCAGTTGGTCGCCATCTATTTGGCTCCCGAGGTCGGGTTCTATTTCATTTTTATTCTGTTCATCGTTTTGAGCTTCGGCGCATTGCTGATGAACGCGCGTGAAACAGCAATTGTTTGGACGTATTCGACAATTGGTCTCACCGTTTTGTTGCTGATGACTGACAAGCCCATAGCTATGCCGATGACGACGTGGGCGGAGCGCGCACTTTTGCTGGCCTGTGCGGTCACCGCACTCGGCCGTTGTGCATCGACCGGTTTATATGGCAGCTCAATGCGTGAAGCGCTGTTCAAGCGCGGCAACGAACTTAAAAAAGCGCACGCCCGGATTGAAGAACTGGCTCAGATTGATGAATTGACCGGCTTGCTAAACCGACGCTACATCATGAGAAGTTTGAATGAGGAAATGGCCCGCGCCCAACGCGTGGGTGTCGCGTGTTCTGTTGCCATAATCGATTTGGATTTTTTCAAACGGATCAACGACCATTTTGGTCATCCAGTTGGCGACGAGGTACTACGTACCTTCGCCATCACGCTAGCGGCGAATATACGAGCTATCGACAGGTTGGGACGCTACGGCGGGGAAGAATTTCTTTTGATCCTGCCTGACACTGCGAAAGATGAAGCGTTGCGGACACTCGACCGGCTGCGCTCGATAGTTTCGGATGTGGATTGGACCACAATTCCAGGAATGAATGTGACCATGTCGGCTGGCATTTCCGAAGTTCGACAGGAAGACTCGGCCGAAGACATCTTGGGGCGAGCAGACGTTGCGCTGTACCGTGCGAAAGACGCTGGGCGCAATAAGGTCATTGCAGCGTAGCGACGCCAAACCGTACGGCACTAAGACGCCCGCCATGCGCGCCATGTGACGCTAAAGACGCTGCGAAGGATTTCGGCGGATGTGCTGAGCAGGTCCAAGGCATCGATCGGTCCGAAAACACTGCGTCAATAACTAGTTAGCCTAGGTCAGGCCGCTTAACACCCTCTTAATGCCGGAATGCTAGTCCTTCAACCAAGGATTGACGCATGCTCAGTTCGGAAAACAGGGGCTCTCGGCGGCCGCTAGCCTTCGTCCTGGACGACGAAGTTGCCGTGGCAACGATGATTTGCAAACAACTTGCCATGCTCGGGATGGAGGCCTGGCAATACACGGACCCGGCTAAATTTCTGACCTCACTGCGAGTCTCCCGGCCGAAACTGGTGGTGGTCGATCTGGCGCTCGGCAGATCGGATGCCGTTGAGGTAATCCAAAAACTGGATCGGCTCAAATTTCAGGGGCGAGTGCTTCTCGTCAGCGGTCGCGATGAACGTACCCTGAGCGAAATTGAAAAGATCGGCCGCTCCCGAGGGCTGCACATGCTGCCTTCGCTTCAGAAACCGTTCCGGACGGCCGACCTAAAGAATAGGTGCGAGCAACCCGCCGAGGCGAACCCGACCGGTTCCAAGCCAACTTCGCAGCCGCGCGCCAAGGCATCGATCGATCTTGCGGAGGCTATTGAAAAAGGCTGGCTGCAAGTCTGGTATCAGGCAAAGATCAATCTTAGGTCGTTGATGGTAAGCGGCGCGGAGGCATTGATCCGAGCAAATCACCCGGTTCATGGGGTGGTGGCACCTGCAGATCTGTTGCCCCCGGCGGGCGACCCACTTTACCAACCTCTATCCTCTTTCGTTCTTCGTAGCACGATGGAAGACTGGCCTCTATTTGCAGAGCGCGGGTACCCACTGAAGCTAGCGATCAACGTTCCAGCCTCGGTGCTCAGCGCATCCGGGTTTGTCGATGAGGTCCGCCGGGCGATCCCTCACCATCAAAGCTTTCCCGGCCTGCTGATCGAAATCACAGAAGATGAAATAATCGCGGATCCGACAGGGATCGGCGAGATCATGACACAACTGCGCCTCCATAACACAACCATTTCCATCGACGATTTTGGTACGGCACATTCGTCACTGTCGCGCGTGAAAGATTTGCCGTTTAGCGAAATCAAGCTCGATCGCAGTTTTGTAGCCGGCTGTGCTTCGGATCGTCTCAAACGCGGTCTTTGCCAGACAGTCGCGGATCTGGCGCACCGCTTCGACGCCTCGGCGTGCGCTGAGGGCATTGAGACAATCGACGATTTAAGGTGTCTTGTTGATCTTGGGTTCGACAGTGGCCAAGGCTTTTTATTTGCAAAACCGATGGCTCGGCAAGATTTTTTCAATTCGCTTTTGTCTCAAAAATTCGAGCCTTTGCCTGCAATCCAGCCGAGACGTGCGAAAGGCTGAGTCGTCCGGCTTAGCGAACCGCAGAGTTATTTGGCTGCCCGGAGCATATCGCCTTTGATGCGACTCGCGAGGTGCCGCCGTTATCGCAAACAGAAATAGTTTCGAATCACCTGCCCGTTATCACAGCCGGTAATCGATGAGATAATAAATGAGCCTTGCTGCTGCACTGATCTACTGGGTTATCATTTTGATTTGGCTTGCGGTGCTTACCACGGTGGCCGTGGCCTTCTTGCGCAATCCGCGGACGTTTGGGGCCGTGCGCTTGTTGTTGTCGGTGATCGTGATCGACACGGTTCGGAACATCATTGAGAATTTGTATTTTGGCTTGTACTTCGGAGGTCAGTACGGAATTTTTCCGCCCGCCATCGTCGGGGTGTTAGGTAATCCCACCTACCTCATTCTTCCGAAGGTGATGAACGTGGTGGCAGCTTCTGCCGTGTTCGGGCTGCTCGTACTTCGATGGCTTCCTCAGGCCTCGAAAGAACGCGCCGATGTAGATGCGGATGTGCATGAAAAGACAGAAGCTTTACACCGAGAGGCAGAAGAGCGGCGGCGTCTGTTCGAGACCTCGCTGGATCTGATTCTTGTTACGGATCGAAAGGGCATCCTTAGACGGGTAAGTCCAAGCTCATTGGCAATCCTCGGTTATGAGCCCGATGAAATGACCGGACGCAGCGGCGCGGAATTTATCTACGCGGACGATCTGGAAGCCACCCGAAGCGAAATGCGCCTCGCCCGGAAGGGTCGGCAGACGCGTAACTTCGACACAAGATACGTTCACAAGAATGGGCGAATAGTGCCCTTGGCCTGGTCGGGCGTTTGGTCGGAGCCGGAGCAAAAGCATTTCTTCTTTGGCCGAGACATGACCGAAAGAAACGCTGCCGACAAGAAACTGGAAAGAACCCGCGCTTTCTTTAATTCGATCGTAGAGAGCCTACCTGCGATGCTGTTGGTGAAGACGGCCGCCGATGGGAAAATTGTTCTCGTCAATAGCGCCGGCGAAGAGCTGCTTGGGTATGACCGCAGCGAAATCATAGGCAAGACTGCGACCGAGTTACTGCCGCTGGAGGAAGCGCAATTCATTGTGCGTCAGGACGCGCAGGCGCTGGCGTCGGGTAGGGCCGTCGAAGATGAATTTACTTTGACGAGCCGAAAACTGGGAATTCGCCGCTTGCGCATAAAGAGATTTCCGCTTCTTAACGAACAGGAAACCGAAAAATATGTCGTTGCGTTTGCAGAGGATGTGACAGTTCAGCGCCAAACTGAAGAGCAGCTGTTTCACGCCCAGAAGATGGAGGCTATCGGCCATTTGACAGGTGGCCTGGCGCACGATTTCAACAATCTACTTGCGGTCATAATTGGCAATTTGGATGTGATGGCGGAATCGGTCGCCTCCACTCCTGAACAGGCGGAGCTGAGCGCGGCGGCCTTAGAAGCTGCTCTAAGCGGTGCCGAGCTTACACGGCGCTTGCTTGCCTTTGCCCGACGTCAACCTTTGCAACCTGAAGAAGTCGATGCGAATGCGTTGGTGAGCGGAATCACCAAGCTGCTCGCTCGCACCCTTGGAGAGGACATCAAAATCACGCTCGATCTGGATGCCGGTACAAGGCCGGTCTTCGTCGATCGCGTGCAGTTGGAAACTGCCATCACCAACCTGGCAAACAATGCCAGGGACGCAATGCCGGCGGGTGGGCAGTTGATCATAGCGACCCGCAACGGACATCTGGACCGAGACTACGTCGAGAAACACTCCGAAGTTGCTTCGGGGGACTACGTCATAATCGAGGTCACAGATACGGGCGAAGGGATGGCACCCGAAATCGTTTCGCGGATCTTTGAGCCATTCTACACAACGAAAAGCGTCGGAAGGGGAACAGGCCTCGGCCTGAGTATGGTGTTCGGATTCGTTAAGCAGTCCAAAGGCCACATCAATGTGTACAGCGAGCCTGCACGCGGAACTACGTTCCGCCTGTATTTGCCGCCCGCTCAATCGAGCTCATTCTCCGCACATATCCAATCACCCTCGCTACAGCCACAATATACCAACGAAGAAACTGTCCTCGTGGTCGAGGACAATTCCAGTCTGCGGGCCGTGGTGCTCAGGCAGCTAGAAGGGGTTGGCCTGCGGGTGCTTGAAGCGGGAAATGCTCAGCAAGCCCTCGACATATTGAAGGCCGTACCCGGCATCGATTTGGTTTTCACAGACATCGTGCTGGCGGGAGACATGGATGGCTACGCCTTGGCTCGTGCAATCAGGAAGAGCCATCCGAAAGTAAAGATTATAATGACCTCTGGCTTTCCAGGTATCCGGTTCAACGAATCGGAACTCGCCAAAAGCCTGCCCCTTCTGAGCAAGCCCTACCGCAAGCAGGACCTCATCCGATTGGTGCGGGATGTGTTGGACGAACGTCAAATGTGTGCGAGTTGAAACGAGCTTGGGATGGATGACTTAAAGTCAGCGTCGTGTGTCACTTCGAGCACACATCCCTGTTCGGGCAACAACGGAGCGTTGCTGATGCGCTTCCAGGCTCTCCCGTGCAAGGAAATGGGCCACGCGCCGGAAGAGCATTGCGCTCGAACTGGCAAGAGCGTTTAAGCGCCTGGCCTCATCTTCCACCACAGTGGGTGACAACACGGTTTCGGGCCCGCGCTTCGCGTGCGACGGGGCGGAGCCATGTTTACCAAGGAGCAACAGTCCGAATGCGCTTCAGCGGCGAGCGCGATTGCGGAGAGAGCCCACGATTTCAACCGCGGCGGACTGCAATTCGGGCAGGTAGCGATCGGCGAACACCTCAATGGTGTGCGCGGGCTTCAGCCAAAGCATGTTGATCGATCCGATCACGCGAGCTCCATCACGCAGCGGGACCGCGATGGAGAGTAACCCATCAGCGTGTGGCAATCCTCCGTAGTATCCGCCGACGTGGGTTGGATCTCGCGTGCCATATCCACGTGCGTGCGTCTCCTGGAGAATCGCATCCAGTCGCTTGGGATCCCGCGCCAGGCGGTCTTCGGGTTTAGATGAGCCGCGCAAGAGCTCGACGATCTGCTGACGTTCTTTGACGGGACAAAATGCCAGATAGGCCCGCCCCACCCCAGACAATAGCCAATTTACGGGCAAACCGACGCGCTCCTGCATCATTATAAAGGGAGTTCGCGTGCGGGTGGTTTCACGTATCTCCATGTGGTCGCCGGCCGGCACCATCAAATCCGATGGCCAGGAGACACGCCGGCAAAGCCTTTCCATAACGGGAGCCGCTGCTTCGGCAATGCGATCCCGATGGTCGCGTCTGGTAGGCGAATGAGTGAGGTTCGATCCAATTCGATATCGTCCATCAGCAAGCCGCCGTGTGGCCACCCCAGATTGCTGGAGTGTATGGAGAATGCGCAGCAGGGTTGGCTTGGAAATTCGGGTGAGGTTGTAAATCTCATGTAGCGACGAATCGGGCTGCATCTGCAGAGCCTGCAGAACGCGCAGACCTCGCTCGAGACTAGCGATCGTTTTCGCTGACGACATACTCCACACCCCAGGGTGCATTCCGCTCAGCGGAACGTAGCATTCCGCTGAATGGAAAGCACGTGGATTTCCGTGGCGTGGAGATCGGAATGGGTAGACCGTCCTGTCATTGGGTTACATCTCAAATTCCAAGGAATTGAGCCATGATGACTGCCGTGACACGAAGGTCGCTCGTATGGACACTATCGGCCGGTGCGGTTCTGGCTAGCGGCATTCAGCTGCACGCGCAGCCACCCGCTTTTCCCTCAGGGGTAATCCGTCTCGTCTGTCCGTTCTCGGCAAGCACTCCGGCGGACATCATCAGCCGCATTCTGGCAAAGGAGTTGTCGGAAACCGAGGGCTGGCGCGTCATCGTCGAGAACAGGCCCGGTGGTGTGACCACAATCGCGGCGAGCGATGTTTTGCAACAGCCGGCAGACGGGCTTACGCTTTACGCAATGTCAGTCCCTTCGGTAGCGGCGCCGTCGCTTCTTCCCAAAATCGCCTACCGCCTGGACTCTGACTTTGAACCGGTCATCAAGACGTCTGTTTCATATAACGTGCTGGTCGTGAATCCCGATGTCCCGGCAAAATCGGTAGCAGAACTCGTCGAGCTGCTAAAGCGCCAGCCCGATAAGCTCACCTTTTCTTCGGGCGGCTTCGGAACCCCAGCGCATCTCATCGGAGAGCAATTCAAGCTGCAGACCGGTGTTCATGCGCAGCACGTGCCCTACGCGCAGTTTCCGCAGGCGATCGGCGACCTCCTCAACGGCACCAACCAGTTCATGTTTATTACGATGCTTCCCGTGATTGACTTGATTAAAACCGGCAAGCTTCGTGCACTCGCCGTCACCGCGCCGGAACGAGTGGCTGCGCTAGCTGACGTTCCTACCATCATTGAAGCGGGATTTCCTTCGCTCGTCGTCGAAGATTGGACCGGCTACGCCGTCAAACGGGGTACGCCCAAGGAAAGCATTGCGCGGCTGAACGCTGCCATCAACAAGGCGCTGGCAAAGCCGGCCGTTCGCGAGGCGTTTGCAAAGCTTGGTGCCAAGCCGGCCGGTGGCACCCCCGAAGAACTTGGCGTGCTCGTCAAGTCTCAGATCAAGCACTGGCAGATGGTGGTGACCGATGCGGGTATGAAGGTCGCAGAATAATGGCATCAAGATTCCGCGTGACGCTTCTCGGGACGGGAGTTCCCATCCCCAACCCCGAGCGGTTCGGCCCCAGCACCCTGATCGAAGCCGGTGATCAAACGATCCTGATTGACGCCGGGCGCGGCGCCACTATCCGGCTATCGCAGATTGGTGTGCCTATCGGCAGGCTCAATGCGCTCTTCCTAACTCACTTCCATTCCGACCATACCGTCGGCATTCCGGACCTGTGGCTCACCGGCTGGCTAAACTCTCATTTCGGATCGCGGCGCAACCCCTTCCATGTCATCGGCCCGACCGGCACGCAAGCCATGATGCGACACCTCGAAGCCGCCTACGCGCGCGACATAGACATCCGGGTCGAGGATGAGAAATTGGTGCGAGACTATGCTTCCATCACAGTTCACGAGTTTGAGCATGACGGGACAGTCTATGAAGCCGGCGGATTGAGGGTCATTGCTTTTGTTGTGGATCACGGCGATGCCATCAAGCCGGCTTACGGGTTCCGAATAGAATACGAGGGCCGCGTTGCCGTTATCTCAGGCGACACCCGCTACAACGAAAATGTCGTTCGCTATGGCAGCGGGGCTGATCTTCTCATTCACGAAGTAGCGATAGCCCCGCCGGAGCTTCTTTTCGAAGCTCGCGTCCAACGGATCATTGCGCACCACACCTCACCTCGCGAGGCCGGGCTGGTATTCGCGCGTGCGAAGCCGAAGCTCGCGGCCTTTACGCACCTTGTCATGCTCGGCAGTGAGCGCATTCCTGCACCCTCGA
>JAICIT010000093.1 GCA_025960445.1 Bradyrhizobium sp.
CGCTGGAACACCTTCTCCCGAATGGCCGGATATTGAGCGGCCATGAGGCCGACCGGCTTTAGTAATCCCGAATAGATTCGCGGTTCACCAAGCGGCTCCTGCAGAAATACCTTGCGATAGAACGCGCGGTGCTCCGGCCGGACCGACGCAAGCCCGAGGTCTGCGTTGAAATAACCACAAGCAAGCCAGCCCAGCCTGACCGTTACGTAAGGCAGCTCAGGAAACCGCCTTGCCTTTTCCGGATCGGCAACGAAGCGCGTGGGGTCGACAATGATGCGCCCCCGATCCAACTCCGGATCCAGTATCTCATCGAATATTTCGTAGGACGGCGATGATCGCGATTCCGATGTCAGCAAGGTGACCCGGAGCGAACTGTAAAGTTCGCCATGTATATAGATGCCGAACGTCCATGAATTGGGTGCGTCGTCGTGCTGATCGATGACGCGCTCGGATGCCGACGGCAGGATCGCACCTTCGCGGAGATAAGCGCGGTAACGCAATCGATATATCTTGTCTTTTTCCTCGGGCGTTGTCGCCAGGCGATAGTCGACATGTTCAAGCGGGTCCGTACTGCGCTCTGGAATAAGAGCAGTGGATTCAGCCGCCAACCTCATGAGATGCCCCCCAATCTGCCTGCAACTCACGCGAGCAGATCAAAAGGTTAACCGCATTTTAACCGCGATGCAAAGAGATCGAGGTGTTAGGGTTAACCTTTGAGAGGGTTGAAACGTCCCGCCCACACGAGCAGCGAGGGAAGAAAATTCCACGGAAGTCGTTGGGCATTAGGCGATTGAGCGCGCGGGAATCATCGTCCCCTGCTCCTCGGGCGACCGCCGTCCATGGGAAGCGTTGAGCAATTGGCGTATTCGCACCGCGGGCACCGGGCGACTGAACAGATAACCCTGCGCCTCGCTCACCGTGCCGTCAGCACTGATCAACTCCAGTTGCTCGTTGGTCTCGATGCCCTCGACGACCACCGACATTCCCAGATCGGTACTGAGACGCGCAACGCCGCGTAAGAGCATCAGCGGACGATCGGTGTCGATCCCCTCGAGGAACGAGCGATCGATCTTGACTTTCTCCAGCGGGAAGTTGTGCAGATAGCTCAGGCTGGAATAACCGGTGCCGAAATCGTCGAGCGAAATTCGGACGCCTATCGTATGCAGTTGCGACAACACGTCGTGGGTCAGCTGAGTATTGCGCAGCAGCGAGGATTCAGTGATTTCGATTTCGAGACGATGCGCTGGCAGCCCGGAAACCTCAAGCGCATAGCGCACTTCGCTCAGCACATCGCGCTGGTGGAATTGCTGGGGCGAAAAATTGACCGCAACGCTGACGTTCTCCGGCCACTTCATGCATTCCATGCAGGCCTTGCGCAGAATCCAGCGGCCGAGATCGACGATGAGGCCCATGTCCTCGGCGACCGGAATGATATCGGCCGGCGAAACCGTGCCACGCACCGGATGATTCCAGCGCAGCAACGCTTCGCATGTTCCTATTCGCCCCGACTTCAGATTGACGAGCGGCTGATAGAACAGCTCGAATTCCTCCTTGGCCAGCGCCTTGCGCAAGTCCAGCTCCAGAATGCGTCGCGCCTCGACAGTCTGAGCCATCTCTTCGCGGAAGAAGCAGAAGGTACCGCGGCCGTCTGCCTTGGCGCGGTACAGCGCCATGTCCGCGTTCTTGAGCAGGGTATCCGCGCTGATCTCAGGTGAGGCCATCGCGATGCCGACACTGGCGCCGATTTCGACCAGGTGATTGTCGACCTGGTAGCGTTCGCTCAGATGCTCGACAATTCGCCGGGCCAGGGTAGCGGCTTCCTCCGCCGATTTGATGTTCTGCTGAAACACCACGAATTCGTCGCCACCGAAACGTGCGACGAAATCTTCCGGACGGAGCATGGCGCGCAGGCGATCGGCGACGGCGCACAACAGCTGGTCACCGCAGGGATGGCCGAGAGTATCATTGACTTGCTTGAACTGGTCGAGGTCGACGAACAGCAACGCCGACAATCGTTCTGCACTATTGGAGAAAGCCAGCAGCCGTTCGATTTCGTCGCGGAAATTGACGCGGTTCGGTAACGCGGTCAGCTCGTCATAACGCGCCAGATGGCTGATCCTGGCTTCGGCAATCTTGCGTTCAGTGATGTCTTCCACCAGCACGACGGTACCTCCGCCGGCCATCGGCTGAAACGTCCATGAGAACGAGCGCACGCTCGCAGCGTCCGGATCGGTGGTGGTGATGTCCCTCGCCTGAGAATCATCAATTTCGGAAATGATCATCTTTCCGCTCGCGGCTGACAGCGTACCCGCGCTGACGCAGGCGCCCACAATGTCCGCCGCGGTCGACCCGCGATGCATGAGATCGTCGGAGAGGTTCATCATCTCGCTGAACCGGTGGTTCATCACTGCCAGCCGCCCATCGGCAGCGAACATGCACAGCCCGTGCGGCATGTTGTTCAGTGCGGTATCGAATTGGCCGGCGAGCGCGGCCTCGCGTTCGCGCGCGATCAGCGCTCGCACGAAGATTTTTTGCAGGCTGGTCGAAATATGCTTCAGCGAGAAGAAGAACAGGACGTTCAGGACCGCCATCCCGAAATAATACGGACTCCCATAAAGAGCCAGCGCCAATGTCAGCGGTCCGCACGCCAACAACATCTGCACATGGAAGATCCACGGCCGACCGTAGGTTCGACCGCTGCCGGCCGCCACGTAGCAAAGCGTCACAGAGATGCAAATCAGGTGGGCGACCGAATCGTTACTGCCTAATAGCGCGATCGTGCACCAGAACCCGAGCGCTGCGGCATAGAGCATCGCGCCCAACTGGTAGCGAAGTTCCCAGCGCGCGGCTTCTTCTAACGTGAATTCGGAATTGCGCTGACGAAACTGGCGAGTATCGAGCGCACGCAAGGCGCCAGTTGCGATCAGAAGAAGGACACAGGGCCAGAGCCAGACGTTACCGGTTTTCACGGCAGTCATCACGGCGGCGACCGCGGCGCAAAGCGCGCCGACAAACATCGGCCCGGCATCCTGGAACAGCGAATCGACCAGCGCCGTGTAAATCGACGGCGACATTTTCTGATCGGGATCCCCGCTCTGATTTGCGAGCTGCATTTTGGCTGTACGCGTCCTCTCCGGCGCGTACTTTTACTTGTCGCAGATGAAGCCTTTCTGAGCGAACATCGTTACCGAGGTGTTGTCTTCACCGCGGGATCTAAAAAGATGATGTATATCAGCGGATTAGGCCGGATTTGAGGATCATGCGAACGCGCCCCCGCATTGCTGCGGTCGTCCGCGCTGCCGAAGGGCTTCCGAAGCAGCCGGTGCGTGGTCAGTTCGGCGTCAGGAAAGCAGGGGTGACCATGCCGGGTCAGACGCGAAACCAGGCGTCGGCACCCGCAGTTCGTTGCGGCCGGAAATATCGACGGTGAACAAGGAAGGTCCGCTATTACCGCCCGGGTCACGGAAGAACATCAACACACGGCCGTTGGGGGCAAAGGTGGGCCCCTCATTGTGGAATCCGGACGTGAGAATCCGCTCACCCGAACCGTCGGGCTTCATGATCCCGATCGAGAACTGACCGCCACCCTGTTTCGTGAAAGCAATGTAGTCACCACGCGGCGACCAAACCGGGGTCGAATAGCTTCCGTTGGCGTCATCCTTACTGAACGAAATGCGTTGCGCGGGCCCGCCGGTTGCGGCCATTACATAAATCTGCGGCTTACCGCCGCGGTCGGATTCGAAACAGATGCGGGTACCGTCGGGCGAATAAGAGGGCGACGTGTCGATAGCCGGCGTATCGGTGAGGCGCGTGGTCGATTTGGAACGCAGATCCATCACGAAAAGATTGGAATTGCCGCCCTGCTGGAGACTCATGATCACGCGCTGTCCATCCGGCGAGAAGCGCGGCGCAAACGACATTCCCGGAAAATTGCCGACAATCTCGCGCTGACCGGTCTCGATATTGAAAAGGTAAACGCGCGGATCGCCCTGGCCGAATTCCATATAGGTGATTTCCTGTGTCGACGGCGAGAATCGCGGCGTCAGCACGAGATCGGAACCGCGCGTCAGATATCGCACATTGGCGCCGTCCTGATCCATCATGGCCAATCGCTTGACGCGGCGTTCCTTGCTGCCGGTCTCGTCGACGAACACCACGCGGCTATCGAAATAGCCTTTGTCCCCAGTCAGGCGTTCGTAAATCTGGTCGGAGATAATATGCGCGATTCTGCGCCAGTATTCGGGCGAGGTGAAATATTGCTGCCCGATGAGCTGCTGACCAGCGGCAACATCCCAAAGCCGGAATTCAGCTTTGAGCCGCCCGTCGCCCTGTCGGGTCATACGGCCGGTGACGAGGGCCTGCGCGTTGATGGTTTTCCAGCTCTGGAATTGCGGAGCAGCGTCGATGTTAACGATCTTTTCGATGAAGGCGGCCTGATCGATCGGAGCGAATAGTCCGCTACGCCTGAGATTGTTGGTGATCACCTGGGTGACACCAACCCCAACTTCGCCGTCAGAAGGCGTACCTCCGACGAAATCCGGAATCGCGATCGGAAGCGGCGCGACGTTGCCTTCCGGGATTATCAGCTTGGTTTGGGCGCCGGCCAGCGAGGGCAGCAGCAAACCCGCACCGCTCGCGGCGCCGCCCACCAGAATGTCACGGCGGGAGAGCGGCAACGGAGCAAGCGAAAACGACGTTACGGACATTGTTGGCTCATTTCCAATAGTCAACTGCGAAACATCTGCTTGGGGTCAAAATCGATGTCCATGTATTTCCACTGCTCGTAGGTCTCGTCCCGCAACATCGTGTAGGGCTGGCCCTGCAACACGGCCCTGACCGCAGCCTCCGCCGCCGCCTGATAGCGCGGTGAGCTTCCGGTCGAAATCACCTGCGGCGGGCCGGCGAGTCGGCGATCAGGGTTCAGCCTGATCCGGACGGTGACGTAGAGTTCTTCGGGATGTTCGACGCCGGGCTGGACATTCCACAGGCTCGCCAGACGCGCGCGCATCGCGTCGAGCTCGGACTGCGACAACGTCGCAGCGGTCCCGCGCGTGGTGCCGAGCGATGCGGATGAGTTCAGTGCCGCGCCGGTGATGGCCTGCCGGGTCGGGTCACGCTTGTCCAGCAGGGCTGCGATCTTGGATTGATCGAATGTTCGTTCCTGCTTCGGCTTCGGCGGTGGCGGCGGCGTCGCCTTTGCTTCGTGCTTCGGCACCGGCTTCTTGGCCTCTTCCGATTTCAGTGCTTCGGCAATCGGATCCACCTTCGGAGGATCGGGCTTTTTCTCGATCGGCTTCGGCTCATCCTTGGGCTTGTTCTCGGCAACGGGCTTCGGCGGCTCCGGCTTTTTTTCGACCGGCTTTTCAACTGGCTTTGGTGGTGGCTCCGGCGCGGAAGCCGTCACGATTTCCTTTTTTTCGGTGATCTTGCCGACGGCATCCTCGGCCGGCCTGGCATCGGCGACCTTTTCGACCAGTGGTTTGGGATTTTCTTTTTGGCCGGTCTTGATACCGGCCGTAATTTTCGACAGCTGCTCGGCCGAAATGATGTCGACCGGCATCGATTCCGGCGGCGGCGCCTCGAGTGAGCGCGCGGAAAAGGAAACCAGTCCCCATCCGATCACGAGGACATGGAGCGCGACAGACGCAATCAGTGTCTTGTCGACTTTCACCTTCGGATTATCCCTGATCCACTTCCGTCACCAACGCTACGCGCCTGAACCCTGCCTGTGAGAGCCGTCCCATCACCTTCATGACGGTGCCGTAGTCGACCTTCTTGTCACCGCGCACGAAAATGCGTTCGTCCAATCCGCCGCGCGCTTCGGTGATCGCCTTTAATTTCGGCACGAGGTCGTTGATGCCGATGGCGGTGTCGTTGAGGAAAACCTCGCCTTTGAGGTTGACCGAAAGCGTCAGCGGATTCTTGTCCTGATCAAGGCTCTTCGCGTGGGTCTGCGGGAGATCGAGCGGCACGCCCACTGTCAACAGCGGCGCCGACACCATAAAGATGATCAGCAACACCAACATCACGTCCACCATCGGCGTGACGTTGATCTCCGCCATCACGGGCCGACGCCGGCCGCGGCGTCCACCGCCGCCGGACGGACCTGCCATGTTCATGGCCATGATCGAGTGCTCATGATGCGCTCACAGTACCCTATGCCCGCTCGTCGATCTGACGGGACAGGATCGCCGAGAATTCGTCCGCAAAACCTTCCAGCCGTTGGGCCTGCCGATTCACCTCGGAAGTAAACTTATTGTAGAAAATAGTCGCCGGAATTGCGGCGATGAGCCCAATTGCGGTCGCAAACAGCGCCTCGGCAATACCGGGCGCCACCACCGCCAGCGAGGTGTTCTTGGATGCTGCGATCGATTGGAAGCTCGACATGATGCCCCAAACGGTGCCGAACAGGCCCACAAAGGGCCCGGCTGAGCCGACCGTCGCCAAGACGAGAAGCCGGCGTTCCAGCCGCTCGACTTCGCGGGCGATCGACACATTCATCACCTTTTCGATCCGCATCTGAAGGCCGGCGAAAGATCGCGCGTGGCTCTCAAAGGACCGCTTCCATTCCCGCATCGCCGCGACGAAACAAGCTGCCATCGATTGGGTCGGTTTGGCCGAGAGCGCGCGATAAAGCTCCTCGATCGACTCGCCCGACCAGAACGCCTGTTCGAAGCGATCCATGGCGCGCTTGGTGCGGGAATACAGAAAGACCTTGTCGATCGCGATGGCCCATACCCAGACCGAACACGACAGCAAGCCGATCATCACCGCTTTGACGATCCAGTGGGCCTGGAGAAACAGCGCTATCAGCGACACGTCGGCGGATGCGATCGGCAGGGCTGCCTGAGCCACGTCGGCCGGATTCATAAGCAATATCCTCTCAACGCAAGTGTCCCAAGTCCGCCGGGAGCAATGACTGCCGGTTCCGCGGCCGCGCTCCGGGCGCGGCGTTAAGCGCCAGCGCGAGAGCCTTGTTTTCTCACATGGGAGGCCGGTCCAAAGGCGAGGCTTCCATCCCCTGCCAACATGTCAAAACGAGGGCCATCGGCGCGTATTCACGCCTCCAACCAGACGCCAATCATCGTTAATACTACGTTACTGGAGCCCTTTTTCGACAGCATTTACGAAGCTACTTTAGGCAACGCAAACCGCCCGTCTGCATTCGCAAACGGGCGGGTCGGGAACTCGAGAGGCTTCGATCGCCGGTCGGCCGGGTTCAGCCCTGAGGCTGGCCGTCCTGTGGCGGCGTCGGCCGCTGCCGGTGCTGAGCCATGAACTGATCGAACTCTTCCTTGTCCTTGGCATGACGCAGCCGGTCGAGGAAATCGCGAAACTCAGTCTGCTCTTCCTCAAGGCGCCGCAGCGTTTCCATCCGGTATTCGTCGAAGGCTCGGTTGCCGCTAGAGGGCGGACCGAACGGGAAGCCGCGACGCTCCATTCGATTGCGCATCCGCTCCATTCTGTACTGCATGCGCTCCATCTTGTTCGACCAGCGATCTTGATGAGTCCAGCAACCCATTTTTCTGCTCCCTAGTGTGAAAAAGAGAAGGGCAAGCCCGATCGGCCACCAGATCAGGAAGCCGAGCACAGTGACGGCGATCCAGCCGGGGTGCCAGGGAGACTCCAGCATATGCGGGCGGTAGGGCTCACTCTCGGGACCGCGCCAGCGATTGACATCTGCGGTGTAGGCCATTTCCCTCTCCATGACGGCATCACGCCGTTGTGAATGTAAATAACATTTACATACCTAAACCATCCATAGTTTTTGTCAAGCGGGCGGTCGCGACGCCCCTGAAATTTATTTTGGAGTTCCCCAGGGCCCTGCCCGTTGCCCGGCCGGTTTTTGGTCGCCCTGCTCGCTCGGCGCAGAAGGCCGCTTGTCCGTCGGGAAGCCGAGTCCTCGCAAATAAATCAGCACTTCGGCTTCCAGCAGATCCTCCGCGGACATCGGCA
>JAICIT010000094.1 GCA_025960445.1 Bradyrhizobium sp.
CAAACCATCAAGAGCACCACTGGTGCGCAATTCGGCCGCGGGGAGTGGGAAAGTGAGATCGAGGGCGATACCCCTGATTTGGGTAAGGCCGAGGGGACGCCTATAGACCGCTTTGTTTCGAAAAAACTTCGCAAAAAGCTTCGACCAGTTTTCCAGACGCGGGTTCACCGCACGACTCTGCCGGTCCACACAAAAAATATCCAGATCGAGCTTGCCGTCGACCTGGGGAAAATCGTAGCTGGACGCCGCTCCAGCCGGATTGAGGAATTTGAACTCGAACTGAGTAAGGGCAGGCCGGAAGATCTGTTCCACTACGCAAAAGCGGTTGAGCGAAAAGCGCAGGCTGAACTCTATCTCAGAACGAAATCCGAGCAGGGGTATGCGCTTGTGGATGGCAAGAACGATGCCGCCCATCATGCCGAGCCAATCGAGCTTAAAGAAGAGATGGACGTTGGCGAGGCGTTCCGCTTGATCGCTCGCTCAACGGTCCGGCACTTTTCCGCGAATGCCGATGCAGGGAGGAATCTCGACTCCGAGGGCGTCCATCAGATGAGGGTCGGATTACGCCGGTTGCGCGCGGCGATTTCCTTGTTCTCTGGCGTGCTGCCCGGCGGCCAAACTGAAGCGATCAAGACCGAGCTGAAATGGCTGACAAACGAGCTGGCCCCGGCGCGCGAGATCGACGTTTTTGTCAAAGAGAAGATACACAAAGCGGCACAGCAGAACTTTCCGCGTCGCGGCGGGAAGGCTCTCGAAGATGAGTTTGCTGCCAGGCGAGAAGCAGCCCTTGAGCGCGCCAGGAGAGCCATCACCTCGGAGCGATACCGGGCTCTGTTGCTCGATGTGCTGCAATGGATCGAGGTGAGAGACAGCCGCTCTCAGAACGATGCAAGCATCTCCATAGGCAAGTTCGCGCCAAAGCTGCTTCACCGCCGCGTCAAAAAAATAGTAAAGGCAGGCCGCGATCTCAAAGCGCTTTCTGTCCGACAACGACATAAATTCAGGATCAAGATTAAAAAGATCAGGTACGCGGCCGAGTTCTTCGAAAGCCTTTTCCCCGCCAAGCACGATCGGAAACAACTCGCACGATTGTCGGGGCGTCTGAAAAAGATTCAGGACGCTTTAGGCGCGCTGAACGACTACATTGCGCATCAGAAGCTGGCGGCGGATGTTGCTCTCAAGACTTCCACCCAAAATCGACGCGCCCGTGCTTTCGCGGCCGGTGTCATTGTTGGACGCGAGGATGCGGCTCTCAAGCCGCTGATGAAGATGGCCGCGAAAGAAATCACTGCCTTGCGGATATCAGTCTAGGCGCAGCCAGGTGCCATCGGCGGCTTTGAAGCCGAGCGAGATAAGCGGTGCTGCTCGACCGCGCCTGCAAATTTATCTTCGGACACTCAATCGCGTTGGCGAGTTCGCAATTTCACCAACCGGGCCCGTAACCGTAATAAGCGGGTGCATACCCGCCGTACCCTGGCACCGCATACGCGCCGCAGTTGTAGTATTCGCCGTAGCCGGGTTCAGGGCAGCCCCGATACCCGTAGCCGGGCGCATACCCGCCGTAGTAGCCGTACCCGGGCGCCCAGGCATAGGACGAGGCTACACCTCCAATCACGGCTCCCGCGATCAATCCGCCAGCGAGGGCGGGACCAAATCCGCCGCGCCAGCCACCTCCGCCATGAAAGCCGCCCCCATGAAAGCCACCACCGCCGAACCCACCACGCGCGGAAGCGCCGGTCGGCGCGAGGGCAAGGGTTGCAGTAGCAACGAATGCGATAAGAGCTTTTCTGAACATGAAAACCTCCTTTAGTTCAGGCACATCGAATCTAACGGCACAATTCCCGTTTGGTTGCCCGAGATTGACTCCATTGCATGGCCCGCGGCGATGTGCCGTCTGGAGGCCGCTCTCGCAGAGGCCGCCCTCGCGAAGGTAGCCGGTGGGGCTGGTGGCGCCTCAGCCCAGCGGCTTCAGGCCGGCTTCGATCGCCGCTCGGCGCGCTTCTAGAAAGGGCGGCAACGCGAGCCTCTCGCCGAGCTTCTCGATCGGCTCGTCGGTGGCAAAGCCGGGCCCGTCGGTGGCGATCTCGAACAGGATTCCATTCGGCTCGCGGAATAAAGGCTGTGAAAATAGAATCGATCGATCTCGCCACTGTTCGGGATTCCAAGCTCGTTCAACCGCCGTGCCCACGCATGATATTGCTCATCGTCCGGCGTGCGAAAGGCGACATGATGCACACCACCAGCACCTTGCCGCGCAACCGCAAGGTCCGGCTGCTCGATGACGTGCAACTCGGCAGCCGGGCCACCCTGCCCCATCGCAAACACATGGACCGGAACTGTTGAATGGGGTGAAGCATATTCGCGCCCACGGCGCATATTCATCACGCGGGTGAGCACCTGCTCGAGGCGAGCGAGATTCTGCACCGTGAGCACGATGGGACCGAGGCCGCGGATCTGGTGCTCCGCGGGGATTGAGCTCTTCTCCCAAACGTTTGCTGCACCGGCTCCGCCATCGTCAACCAGCACCAACCGCTGGCCCTCGCCATCCTCGAACGGCAGGGTCAATCGGCCGTCCACTTCGACCACGTCCCGGGCATGGACGCCTGCTTTCGTCAGCCGATCCCGCCAATAGCCGAGGCTTTTTTCCCCCGCGACGCGCAGACCGGTGCGTGAAATGCTGTTCGCGCCGCGTCGCTCCGGGTCCAGCGGAAAATCAAAGAAGGTCAGGTCGCTGCCGGGACTCGCTTTCCCGTCCGCGTAAAACAGATGATACGCGCTGACGTCGTCCTGGTTGACGGTCTTCTTGACCAGCCGCATGCCTAACAAACCGGTGTAAAAGGCCAGGTTATCGCGTGGCTTCGCGGAAATCGCGGTCAGGTGGTGTATCCCCGTTAACTGCATCGCGTATTCCTCGTGTGGGTCATCCAGCCGCCCTCGAAAACGGGGGCCGGCCGGTTTGGGGCGGTCGCCCAGATGATGTAAGCTGTAACCGGAAGTCTCGCCAGCGGCTGCACGCCGCCCGTCCGAAGGACAGCATCATGCCTGGCCAACTGATCGTGACCGACGAAGATGCGACCCGGGTGATCACATTGCGGCGCCCTGAAAAGAAAAACGCGATCACCCAGGACATGTATCGCGCGATGAGCGATGCGATCGACAGCGCGCAAAGCAATCCCGGCATTCGCTGCATGATCATCACCGGCGGATCGGGCGTATTTACCGCCGGCAACGATCTCGAAGACTTCCTGAAGGACAGCACTTCCCAGCCGGACACACCGAGAGCATCCAACGCGATCAAATTTCTCTATTCCCTCGCGCATAACGCCAAGCCGATCATCGCGGCCGTCGATGGTGTGGCAATCGGTATCGGCACTACCATGCTGTTTCATTGCGATTACGTTCTCGCCAGCAAGACGGCAACCTTCGCTACACCCTTCATTCATCTCGGCCTGGTTCCGGAAGGTGCCTCAAGCCTGCTGATGCCGCGCACGATGGGTTACCACCGCGCGTTCGCTACGTTGGTCATGGGACGCACCATTAGCGCCGATGATGCGCGTGTCGCCGGGTTGGTCAACGTCGTGGTGTCGCCGGGTCACACCGAGGCGGAGGCGCGCAAGGTTGCGCGGGAAATTTGCGCGTTACCGGCGGAAGCGGTGGCGATCTCGCGCAGGCTGCTGCGATTGCCTCCGGAAGATTTGACCCGCAGGATCGATCAGGAGAGCCATCTATTCGGAGAACGCATGCGCTCCACCGAAGCGGTCGAAGCCTTCAAGGCATTTTTCTCGCGCAAGAAGGCCTAAAGCCCTGCCTCGTGAAAAGTGTTGCAGTCGTATGTCCTGGCTGGCTCTGACGAACTCATGAGACATCCGCTCTACGCCCTGCTCGTAGCCGTGATGCTGGTATGCGCCCCAGGCCCGGCATCCCCCGTCAAGGCGCAGACTCGATCGGTTGAGGTGAGGATTCTTGCGATCAATGATTTTCACGGCAACCTTCGGCCACCGACCGGCGGAATCAGGATCGCTGATCCCGAAGACAAGACAAAATCGATCGAGGGGGCGGCGGGCGGCGTCGAATACATGGCGACACTCGTAAAGCAACTCCGCGGGCAAGCCACCAACACCATCTTTGTCGCAGCCGGAGACCTGATTGGTGCCAGCCCGCTTTTGTCGGCGATGTTTCACGATGAGCCTTCGATCGAAGCGCTGTCGATGATGGGGCTTGAAATCGCTTCTGTCGGCAATCACGAATTCGACGAGGGCAAGGACGAACTGCTTCGCATGCAAAACGGCGGTTGCCATCCCGTCGATAAATGCCAAGGGCCGCACCCGTTTGCCGGCGCCGCGTTTCATTATCTGGCGGCCAGCACCTTCGAAAAAGCCACGGGTAAAACCATCTTCCCTGCCTACGAGATCAGGAGTTTCGAGGGCATCCCGGTCGCGTTCATCGGCCTGACGTTGAAGGGGACGCCCGGCATCGTCTCCCCGCAAGCCGTGGCCGGTCTCGAATTCCGCGACGAGGCCGAAACCGTGAACGCGCTGGTGCCAGAGCTGAAGGCGCGAGGTGTTGAGGCCATCGTTGTGCTGATCCATGAGGGCGGATTTCCGACCGGCGACTACAACGAATGCCCCGGCATTTCCGGGCCGATCGTGGATATCGTCAGAAAATTCGACAAGGCCGTCGATGTCGTGATCAGCGGCCACACGCACCGCGCCTATGTATGCGAGATCGATGGACGCCTGGTCACCAGCGGCGACAAGTTCGGGACGCTGGTTACCGCGATCGACCTGAAGCTCGATCCTGCCACGCGCGACATCATCAGCGCCAGAGCCGACAACATCATCGTCCGCACTGCGGCCTTGGCAAGGAATCCGGAGCAGACCGCCTTACTCGAATCCTACGAGAGACTGGCGGCTCCCATTGCCGAACGCCGGGCGGGATCGGTGACGGAAAGCTTATCGCGCGCACCCGACAGCACCGGCGAAAGCAAGCTCGGAGACATCATCGCCGACGCCCAACTCGCCGCGACCGCTGCGGAAGCAAACGGGTTGGCGATGATCGCATTCACCAATCCCGGCGGCATCCGGACCGACATATCCCGGAAAGAAGATGGAGAGGTAACCTATGCCGACCTGTTCGCCAGCCAGCCATTCCGTAATCAGCTCGTCACGCTGACGCTGACGGGAACGCAAATCAAGGATCTGCTGGAGCAGCAATGGCTGGATCCGAAACGGCCGCGCATTCTGCAGGTTTCGCACGGATTCCAATACGCCTGGGACGCGGCAAAGTCGTACGGCGAGCGCGTGATTTCCGATCGCATGTTGCTGAACGGGCAGCGCATCGATCCTTCGATGAGCTACCGCGTGACCGTCAACAATTATCTCGCGCTCGGAGGCGACGGCTTTACCGTACTCAAACAGGGCACCGAGGCGCGATTTAGCGTGTATGACATCGATGCTCTCTACGGCTATTTCCAGGCCCATAGTCCGATCGCGCCTGTAAGCGCCAAGCGCATTGCGCGCTTGAATTGAAGCCAACTGCAATTTGGACGTACTCTTTCCGAGCGGCTGGCGAGGCCCTAGATTAGCGGCTTCTCGAAAGCGCGGCCGAACGCGCCAGGAAATTGCATGACGACGCTTCTTCTTACGCATCCCGCCTGCCTGAACCATGCCACACCGCCCGGACATCCAGAACGCGCCGATCGCCTGCGGGCGATCAATCAGGTGCTCGCGGCAGATCGCTTCAATCCCCTGGTGCGCGGCGAAGCGCCGGAAGGCAATCTGGACCTGGCGACGCTTTGCCATAATGATCACTACATCGAGGAAATCCGACATCTCGCGCCTTCGAGTGGTGTGGTCTACATCGACGGCGATACTTCGATGTCGCCCGGCACCTGGGAAGCGGTGATGCGGGGCGTCGGCGGCGCGGTCGCGGCGACCGACGCAGTCATGTCGGGTAGGCAGAATAATGCGTTCGTGGCCGTGCGCCCTCCGGGTCATCATGCTGAGACGAGCCGAGCCATGGGCTTCTGTTTTTTCGACAACGCCGCGATTGCTGCGCGGCATGCCCAGCGCAAATACGGCATCAGTCGCGCGGCCATTGTCGATTTCGACGTTCATCACGGTAACGGCACCCAGGAAATTTTCTGGGCTGATCCGACGGTGATGTATTGCTCAACTCACCAGATGCCGTTGTTTCCGGGTACCGGCGCGAAGAGCGAGCGCGGCGAGCACGACACTATCGTCAATGCGCCGCTGGCCGCCGAAGACGGGGGCGCCAAATTCCGCGCCGCATTCGAAAACGTGATTCTGCCGCAGCTGCGCAAATTCGATCCCGAACTGATAATCGTTTCCGCCGGTTTTGACGCGCACTATCGCGATCCGCTGGCCTCACTGAATCTGAAAGCCGACGATTTCGGCTGGGTCACGCGCAAACTGATGGATGTCGCCGATAACAGCGCTGGCGGTCGAATTGTCTCGGTGCTCGAGGGCGGCTATGACCTGCAGGGCCTTCAGGAGTCGGTTGCCGCGCACGTTTCCGCGTTGATGGGGGCGTGAATACCGATCACAATACTTCCGCATATATCTGGTTGAGTGCGCACCAACCAAGCGGGAAGAACCGGGAATAAGAATATGGCCGAGGATACACAATTGGATGTCAAGAAGCTGAGCTTCGAGCGCGCGCTCGAGGAGCTTGAGACCATCGTCAAGCGGTTGGAAGAAGGCAAGGTGCCTCTGGAAGAGTCAGTCGCGATCTACGAACGCGGCGAATCCCTGAAGCGACGCTGCGAGGAACTGCTGCGGCAAGCGGAGGCGCGGGTCGAGAAAATCACGACCGATGCCAACGGCCAGGTGACCGGGACGGAGCCGCTGGACGTTCAATAAGCCGAAAGACTGCAGCGTGCTGGTAGTCAGCCCCCGCCGCGAGAGCCCCTGCGAGCCGATCCTCCTGAAGCCGCGCGTGGTGCTCCCGGGAGCCGCGCTGTGATCGCGGCCGGCAGCCCTGCCCGCCAATGGGGCTGGAAACAGCTAGACCGAGCTACCATCTCCAACACGGTTAATGCCGTCGATTCAGGCGAACTGGAACGATCCTGCTCCCGTCGGGGTTAAAATCGGCCCCTAGTGGCCGGTTCCACCGCGGTTCCCTAGGGTTCGGTGGGTTGGCTTTAGGCCCGGCTTTGGTGTAAAGCGTATGGTGCGTTGGGCTGTTAAGCGTGAATCCGCCGGCGGTAGTTGTTGCAGTAAGGGCTTGATCTAGCTAACAGAAACGGGCTTGGAAGGGTGAAATCGCCAAGGTGATGCTAATAATCACATTGACCGACCCGGAGCGCATTTAGACCTATAAATCAGGCTTCGGCCTACTCAGGTGCGTCCGGCGTCTGGGTTTTCGCTGCGCGGGGGATTGCGCAACCAACTTACGTCGGAAACTTGTCCCGACAGGCAAAATTGGAACATGGCTGTGACCGTATTTAGCAAGACGCCGCTTCTCGACACCATTCGGACACCAGACGACCTGCGCCGGCTGAAGGTGGACCAGGTTCGGCAGGTTGCCGACGAGCTTCGTCAGGAAACCATCGATGCGGTTTCTGTTACCGGTGGCCATTTCGGAGCCGGACTGGGCGTCGTGGAATTGACGACGGCGCTGCATTACATCTTCGACACCCCGCGCGATCGGCTGATCTGGGATGTCGGGCATCAGGCCTATCCGCACAAAATTTTGACCGGCCGTCGTGATCGGATCCGCACATTGCGCACGGGCGGCGGTCTGTCCGGTTTCACCAAGCGAACCGAAAGCGATTACGATCCGTTCGGCGCCGCTCATTCCTCTACCTCGATTTCCGCCGCCCTCGGCATGGCCGTGGCGCGTGACCTCTCGGGCGGCAAGAACAATGTTATCGCCGTAATTGGCGACGGCGCCATGTCGGCCGGGATGGCCTACGAGGCCATGAACAA
>JAICIT010000095.1 GCA_025960445.1 Bradyrhizobium sp.
CCGCGCATCAGACCCAGAAAGAAACCGAGCAGCCAGCGCCGGTTATAGCAGCGCCCGTCAGGCGGCTTGAGGCCGATGAACTGGCGGCCTTGATGAAGCGAGCAAAGGGCCTGATCGAGATCGGCGACTTCGCCCCGGCAAGATTGCTGCTTGAACGCGCGGCGGACGCGCAGGAGGCGAGCGCCGCGCTGCTTCTGGCGCAAACTTATGATCCGGCGGTGCTGGGCACGACGGACATGCGGAGCATTACTCCCGATCCGGCAATGGCGCGCGAATGGTACCAAAAGGCGGCCACGCTCGGTTCACTGGACGCGAAGCAGCGTCTGGCTCAAATGCAAAATTAGCTTTCAAGAAAGCGGGGATATCCATGCGACGAGTACTTGGAATGGCGATGGTCGCCATCATGATGGCGTTTGGCTTCGCTGCGAGCGCGGAGGAAGGCGAGTTTGATCCGGCAAAGGTCAGCGAAAGCCTCAAGGCAATCTTCCAGTTCGGATCGGCGGCCACCAAGCAGGCTCTGAACGCTAACACGGTCACATTGATATCCGGCACCATTGGCGGCACTTACGTTCAGTTCGGCGCCGATCTTGCCTCCGTGCTCGATGACGGAAACAAGTTGCGCGTGCTCCCGATCGTAGGTCGCGGCTCAGTGCAGAGCGTCGCCGATATCCTGTTCCTGCAGGGCGTCGACCTCGGCATCGTGCGGTCCGACACGCTCGACTATCTCGAGAGAAAGGGCTTTGCGAAGGACATCAAGAAGCAATTCACCTACGTGACCAAGCTCTACAACGAAGAGATGCACGTCATCGCCTCGAAATCGATCCATAACCTCAGGGAGCTCGACGGCAAGACCATCAGCGTTGATCTTCCGAATGGCGGCACCTTCGTCACGGCGCTGACCGTGTTCGAGCGACTGGGCATGAAACCCAAGGTCGTTTACATCGAGCAGCGCATCGCGCTCGAAAAATTGAAGGCCGGTGAAATCGACGCCGTGATTGTTTGTGGCGGCAAGCCCTACAAGTCCGTGAGCACCTTCAAAGACGATCGCTTCCATCTTGTGACGGTCAACTATGAGAAGCCTTTGCAGGGCGATTACCTGCCGGCGACTCTGACGGCCAAGGATTATCCGAATTTGATTTCGGACCAGGAACAGGTCGACACGATCGCGGTGCCGGCCGTGCTCGCGGCCTACAATTGGGCGCCTAACACCGAGCGTTATCGGAAACTCTCGGTGTTCGTGGACAATTTCTTTACGAAATTCCCGAGCTTCCAGAAGCCGCCCTTCCATCCGAAATGGAAAGAGGTCTCGTTGTCAGCCCAACTTCCGGATTGGCAGCGCTTTCCTGCCGCAAAGCACTGGCTGGACAACCACAGGATCGAGCCGGTGGCGCGGCTCCGATTCGACGAATTCCTGAAGCAGAGTGCATCGGCCAGCGGAAAGACGCCCACCGACAATGAAAAGGAAGCGCTGTTCAGGCAATTCCAGGCGTGGGAAGCCGAGCAAAACGCCAGAGCGCAGGTCCGCGCTACGCAACGGCAGCACTAACTTCCTCTCCGACGCGTTGTCTTCACGCGAAGCGGCGTCCGCCTCGCTGGAAAGCGCTCTAAGGTTGGCGAACCACGACTGCGCGCTCTACCCGGAGCTATCGTCCTCAGCTTGGGACGGGCTCAGATCACCGTCGAATCCATCAGCTCCTTCGCTGCCCAGCCGCTTCAATGCGGCACGGGCGGCGTCGCGGTGCTCGGGCGTGATGTGAGTTGCGACCAGCCGGATCGCGGTCGCGAGCACGGCGGCATCGTCAGTGAAGCCAAAGATCGGCAGCATGTCGGGAATGAAATCGAATGGCAGGATGAAATAGGCAATCGCGCCGAGCAGCGCCATTTGCACCTGTCGCGGCGTCTGCCTGTCGAATGCGCAATAGTAAGCCGCGAGCAAGTCCTCCGCGAACGGAAGCTGCGACATCACCCGCTTGAACTTGATCCAGAAGCGCCGGCGCACGCTTTCGCGGTCCTTGGCCAGCCGTTCGGCCGGCTCGAAACCCACGCTATGTTCGGTTGCCATGGCCTCGGCTCCCCGATGGCAGCGCGGCGGTTAACCGCAGCGGAGTAATAACAATGGGGATGTCGCGCCGGCGCTGCAAGTTGCGCGAATGTCGATCAGGCGACACCGAGTTGCCTGGCGATCTCGTCCATCGCAGTGGCCAGTTCAACGTCGCGCCCGGTCACCCCGCCCGCGTCGTGCGTCGCCAGCACCACCTCGACCGTCTTGTAGATGTTTTTCCATTCCGGGTGATGATCCCGCTTTTCCGCGACCAGCGCGGCGCGAGCCATAAATCCGAACGCTTCGTTGAAGTCCTTGAAGGTGAAGGTTCGCGCAATCGCCTCGCGGCCCGCGACTTCCTTCCACCCGGACAAGCTCTTGAGCGCTGATTTTCGCGCTTCCGCCGACAGCCGTTCCGCCATGAGCGCCTCCTATTTCATCGCAAGTTTACCACAGCCTTGGCGTCCTCCGGGATCGCCATTTGGGGTCAACCCGGTTCGGAGCCTTCCGCTAACCATGACGCAGATGTCACCCCGCGCGGACGTGAAGTTTGCTACAATATCGGCTTAAGACCGCGTGGTGACATGAATTTGAGCCTGAAACGACTGTTTGCAAGATCGACCAGCGGCGGCGTTGAATTCGCCGAGCCGCCCGCTCCGGCACCGCCGCGCTCCGGACAACACCGGACGATGTTCGTCACGCTGGCCGGCATCCTTGCCGTGATCGGGTCGCTTGTGGGCGTGTACTACTTTGCGATGCGGCCGGAGACCCTGCGGATCGCGGTGGGGCCTGCGAATAGCGATGATCTCAAGGTGGTTCAGGCCTTGACGCAAGCCTTTACGCAGGCGCGCGGGCATGTCCGTTTGCGCCTGGTGCAAACCGATGGAGCCGCCGCGAGCGCCAAGGCCCTTGAGGAGGGTAACGTCGATCTGGCAATCGTTCGCGGCGATCTCGACATGCCTAAAAATGCCCAAGCCGTAGCGATACTCCGCAAGAATGTCGCCGTTCTGTGGGTGCCCCCTTCGGCAAAAGGCAAGGGCAAGAAATCGGCCCCGAAGATCACAAAAATTGCGCAACTCGCGGGGCATCGCGTCGGTGTCGTTGGCAGAACCCAAGCTAATGTCAATTTGCTCAAGGTGATCCTGCAGCAATACGGCGTCGACCCCGCCAAGGTCGACGTCGTTCAGTTCCCGGCCACCGAAGCAGCGGAGGCGATCCGCAAGCAGACGGCGGACGCCTACTTGGCCGCAGGGCCCGTCAACAGCAAAATCACCGCGGATGCGATCAACGCGTCCACGCGCGAGGGCAAATCGCCGAAATTCCTCGCCATCGATTCGGCCGAGGCGATTGCGCAAAATCATCCGGCTTACGAGGCTTCCGAAATCCCGGCTGGCGCTTTCGGCGGCTCGCCCGACAAGCCTGACGATGAGGTGAAGACGATCAGCTTCTCCCACCACATTGTCGCGCGAAAGGGACTGTCGGACTCCGCTGTGGCGACTTTCACCCGCCAACTGTTTGCAATCCGCCAACAGCTCCTGGCGGAATTTCCGCTGGCGGCAAAGATCGAAACGCCGGACACCGACAAGGATGCGGCGCTCCCAGCTCATCCGGGAGCGGCGGCATTTGTGGACGGTGAGGAGAAAACGTTCCTTGATCGCTACAGCGATTACATCTGGTGGGGACTGATGGGGTTGTCGGCGCTGGGCTCGGCTGGCGCGTGGTTTGCGGGTTACCTGAAGAAAGATGAGCGCAACAGCAACAACTCCTTGCGCGACCGGCTTGTCGAGATGGTTGCAAAAGCCCGGCGCAGCGATTCCACCGACGAACTCGATCAGATGCAATCCGAGGCGGATGATATCCTGCGCGATACCTTGCGCTGCTTCGATGCCGGGGCGATCGAGGAAGGTGCGCTAACGGCGTTCAGCATCGCGCTCGAGCAATTCCACAATGCGGTCGCCGACCGCAAGACTTTGCTGAACAGCATGCCTCAAAATCTGCAACGCGCGAGCGCGCAATTCCGAGCCACCGGCGGTCTTTAATCGGTCCGATTTACTTCGACGGCCACGCGACGCTTCCTGCAAAGCCGCGTGAACAGCTATCCTTCAATCCTTCCGCCGCGAGGCCGGGCCCTGCCCGCTCGGCCTCTAAGCAGGTTTTCCAGCGCGTCGCTGGGGCAGGGCTTGGGCAGCCTTGGTCGGCTCGCGAACGCGCCGGGAAGCCCGCCATCGCCGTCGTATCCCGTAACGAAACCGAACGGAATCTTCAGCGCCTCCAGACGCTCGGCAACAGCGAAAGTCTTTTCGCTCATCAGACCGATATTGAGCAGCGCGAAATCGGGCGCGCGGCCGTCGATCATCTCAAGTGCCTTGGCCACGCTTGATGCGGTCCGAACGCTCTTCACTCCGAAACCCAAAATTGTCTCCTCAAAACCGAGCGCAATCATCGGATCGTCCTCGACGATCAGCACGTCGGCAGGAATGGAATGGGAAGCAGCGTCTGAGATGCGCTCAGGAAAGGCGGTTTCCATCAACGGACTCCCAACATGCAAATTGCCGCCCCCGTGAAATTAGTGAAATAAAGAGGCGCCCGCGGGTTCCCGGAATGAAACCATCACAACCTTAGTTCGTTTGTCTGTGCAGTTGTGCACGCAGCCATCTGCGCCGAGCAGGCTACTGTCGGGAAGGAACAGGGGGGAACTCAGATGATCTCGATCCGCGAAAACTCCGTGAGCGGCGCCGAACGGCCGTACAATAATTTATTGCGGCGGCTTAGTACCGCGGACTACGCATTGATCGCCGCGCACCTCGTGCAGGGCGAGGCGGCTCCTAACGAGCTGCTCTACAATCCCGGCGACGATGTCGAGATCGTCCACTTTCCCTGCGGGCCGAGCCTTGCATCCTACCTCGTTGCCAACGAGGACGGCCGTGATGTCGAAACCATTCTGGTTGGTCGCGAAGGCGCGGTCGGCGGAATCGTCAGCCAAGGCTACTTGCCGGCCTATACCCGAATCATCGTCAAGTTCGGTGGACCGTTTGCGCGCCTTCATGTCGGCAGGCTCCATGCCGCGAAGGCAAAATCGGCAACCCTCAGCAACGTGTTTGCGCGCTACGCCGACTGCATGCTGGCCCAGATCTTCCAATCGACGGCCTGCAACGCGATCCATTCGATCGAACAGCGAACCGCAAAATGGATCATCGCGGCGATGGAGCGGACCAACGGCGAAGATGTGGTGCCCTTGACCCACGAGCAACTTGCGACGCTTCTCGGTGTTGGGCGAAGCTATACGAGCAGGGTTATGCAGACCTTCAAGGCCGAGGGCGTTCTGGAGACCCGTCGCGGCTCGATCCTGGTGCGCAATCGCGAGGCATTGCGGCGGCGTGCCTGCCTCTGCCACGAGGCCGTTAAAAATCACTTCGAGGAAGTGCTGCGCGGCGTTTATCCGACCGAGGAGGCCCAAAGCGCCTGAGCAGGCGTGTTTCTGCTCGAAAATCGGCTAACCAAGCCGCAAACAACACATTGTTTTCCGGTGATTCCTGACTATATTGCGCCGCAACGAGTATGGTGTGCCCGGTCCTGTTGGCCGGGCTTCCTTTTTGGGCCGGTACGGGGCCCGCTAGTGCCACTTTGTTTCCGAAGTTCGCGTATGTGAGCCCGCAACGGTTCGCGGATTCGGAAAACAGGGAGCGCCAGTATTCCAGGTTTTTGAGCGTGATCCGGAAAAGTTGGTCCCCGGTTTTCCCGTGAGATCGCGCTCTTTCGATTGTCCGAACCAGAAGCAGAGCTATGAACCTTCGCAACGTCGCCATCATCGCCCACGTCGACCACGGCAAGACCACGCTCGTCGACCGCCTGCTGCAGCAATCCGGCACGTATCGGGAAAATCAGCGGGTGGTCGAGCGCGCCATGGATTCCAACGATCTCGAGCGCGAACGCGGCATCACCATTCTCGCCAAGGCGGCATCGGTGCAGTGGAAAAACAGCCGCATCAACATCGTCGACACCCCGGGCCACGCCGATTTCGGCGGTGAGGTGGAGCGCATCCTCAACATGGTGGACGGCGCGCTGGTGCTGGTGGACGCAGCCGAAGGTCCGTTGCCGCAGACGAAGTTTGTGGTTTCCAAGGCACTGAAGGTTGGTCTCAAGCCGATCGTCGTTATCAACAAGGTCGACCGCCCGGACGCGCGGCCGACCGAGGTCATCAACGAGGTGTTCGATCTTTTCGCGGCGCTCGACGCTTCGGAGGAGCAGCTCGATTTTCCGATTTTGTACGGATCGGCAAAGCAAGGATGGATGGCGGAAACGCCGGAGGGGCCAAAGGACGCCGGCATGCAGCCGCTGTTTGATCTGATCCTGCGCCACGTCGCTCCTCCTAATGTGGAGGAAGGCCCGTTCCGGATGATCGGCACCATCCTGGAGGCAAATCCATATCTCGGCCGCATCATCACCGGCCGCATCACCTCGGGCACGATCAAGCCGAACCAGCAGATCAAGGCGCTGAGCGCCGACGGCAAGTTGATCGAGCAGGGCCGGATCACCAAAATTCTTGCCTTCCGCGGTATCGAACGCACGCCGCTGGAGGAAGCCGAAGCCGGTGACATCGTCGCCATCGCCGGCCTGACCAAGGGCACCGTCGCGGACACGTTCTGCGATCCCTCGGTCGATACGCCCCTGAAGGCGCAACCGATCGATCCACCGACCGTGTCGATGTCGTTCATCGTCAACAACTCGCCTTTGGCCGGCACCGAGGGCGATAAGGTCACCAGCCGCATGATCCGCGACCGCCTGCTGCGCGAAGCGGAGGGCAATGTCGCGTTGCGCGTCACCGAAGCTTCCGACAGGGATTCAATGGAAGTCTCGGGACGGGGCGAGTTGCAGCTGGCGATTTTGATCGAGACAATGCGGCGCGAGGGATTCGAGCTCTCGGTGTCGCGGCCCCGCGTGGTGCTGAAGAAAGATGAAATCACCGGCGAGTGGCAGGAGCCGATCGAAGAAGTCGTCATCGACGTCGACGAGGAGCATTCCGGCGTCGTCGTGCAAAAGATGAGCGAGCGCAAAGCCGAGATGATCGAGATGCGCCCCTCAGGTGGCCATCGGCTGCGTCTGGTATTCTACGCGCCCACCCGCGGCCTGATCGGGTATCAGGGCGAACTGCTCACCGATACCCGCGGCACCGCAATCATGAACCGGCTGTTCCACGGCTATGCCTCATACAAGGGCGATATCCAGGGCCGCCGCAACGGCGTCTTGATCTCGAACGATCAGGGTGAAGCGGTGGCCTACGCCATGTTCAAGCTGGAAGACCGCGGCCCGATGATGATCGAGCCGGGCTGGAAGGTGTACAAAGGCATGATCGTTGGCGAGCACACCCGCGACAATGATCTCGAGATCAACGTGTTGAAAGGCAAGCAGCTCACCAACATTCGCACCACGTCTAAGGATGAAGCGGTGCGCCTGACGCCGCCGATCAGGATGACGTTGGAAAAAGCGCTGGCCTATATCGAGGATGACGAGTTGGTCGAGGTGACGCCGAAATCGATCCGGTTGCGCAAGAAATTCCTCGACGCCAACGACCGCAAGCGCGCCGAAAAGGCCCGGGAAGCGGTGGCCTGACCTCAGGGGTCCGTCCGAATGCCGTGATGCGCGATGAATGCGGCCGTCCCGCAAGCGCGCCGGCAAAAATGAAGTGCAACGAATATCGATCGTTCAATTTAATGGATTACGGGCCTGGTACTAACCTGGCTTCGGGCCCCACCAACCTGCTAGAGCCAAAGCGTGTCCCTCCCCTCCGAAGTCGACGTCGCCATTATCGGCGCTGGTGCCGCGGGCCTTGGCGCCGCGCGCGCTTTCGACAACTCCGGCCTTTCGATCGTGGTGCTGGAAGCACGCG
>JAICIT010000096.1 GCA_025960445.1 Bradyrhizobium sp.
CACTCGCTCGCGCTTTCAATCGCCGCAAGCTGCAGCGAGCGCGAACTGATCCAGTTCGGTGGGCGGGCTGGTTCGGCTCTGTATGCGCTGTGCCGCGAACCGGCGGCGCGCTCGGTGCCGGCATCGTCTTTCGGCAATCGCAAGCCGATCACGCTCTCGACCAAGCCGCTCAGTACGTTCGCGCCGATTGAGGACGAGCTTGACCAGGACTTGAGCGAAGCGGTTCCGGCGTAGCGGCGCTCCGATTGGTCATCGATTGCGGCGAAGCGCCGGCAGCCCATGCCGGCTGCGGGCCATCTCGCATTCAACGTCGCCGGGCATGCAGGTTCGGCATACTTCCGGCCGCACAGTGTAAACGGCGCACGCGGTCATCACCCCGATCCGGCCCGACAATGCCGAGCACCGGTCGCCATCGCAGCGCATGCCGGAGAGATTTTCGTTGACGAATTTTTCCGGAATCAGATCGAGCGCCGCATCGTCCTCGACGGTGAAGCGCGGCCAATTCGCCGAATAGGAACAGCAGGCGCCGCAGGCTTGGCACGGGCTGGCTTCGTTCGTTGAAACGATGGGCGTTTCCATTGCCCCAGCTTTAGCCGGATCCATCCGGTAGCGATAGCTGGACCTTCAGGCTCGCCAGTTCCGATTCCAGTTCGGCGATACGTGCATCGCGCACGGCCAGCGCTGCCGCCACATCCGCGGCATCGAATTTCTGAGGAATGTGCTGCGGGCAATTGGTGTCCCAGGCGGAAATTTTGAATAGGATGGCCTGCTCGGGACGTGCCTTGTAGCCGCGCGGCATCAGCGACTGCAGCAGCGCCGGATCGTCATCGATGACGCGCGCCTCGCCCCAGATCTTCACCCGCCGGCGATGGGCATAGTCCATCAGGAATATATTGGCTTTGGGGTTTTCGGATAGATTGCCTTGGGTGATGTATTGCCGATTGCCGGCGTAGTCGGCGAACGCAAGCGTGTTCTTGTCCAGAATCCTGATGAAGCCCTTTGGGCCGCCGCGATGCTGGATGTAGGGTTGCCCGTTGGCGCTGGCGGTCGCCAGAAACATGCTGTCCTGCCCGGCGAGAAACGCCGTGAGATTTTCGTCGATTTCGGTGCGCCATCCGCCGCCTTCCTCCATTTGTGCGTAGCGGTCGCGCGATCCCTTGCGGGCCTGGATCGCCTTCACCGCGGGCGTGAACGCGACGTCACTGGAAAAAGCATGGCTCTGTGGCATCGGAATATCTCCGGGGACTCCGGGGCGCTGAAGACCCCCTTGCTCTCCCCCCAAAGATGGCTGATTTCAAAACGTACACAATGTTGCGAATTGACACTTCATTGTTGCAATTTATGAAATGATCCGATGGACCGGATCGAAGCCATGCAGGCGTTTGTCGCGGTGGCCGACCTGCAGAAGTTTGCGCCGGCGGCGCGCAAGCTTGGACTATCGCCATCTGCGGTTACGCGGCTGATTGCGGCGCTGGAAGATCGCCTCGGCGCGCGATTATTGCAGAGGACCACCCGATCGGTGACGCTGACCGATGTCGGCGCCCGATATCTGGAACGGGTCAGGCGAATTCTTAGCGATCTCGAGGAGGCCGAAGGCGCCACCGAGGGCGAGCGCACCCGACCGAGCGGTCGCCTCGTGGTGTCGGCGCCGGTCGGATTTGGACGTCTGCACGTCAGCCCGCTGTTGTGCTCTTATTTGAAGCGATATTCGGAGGTCACCGCCGAACTGCGGCTTTCGGATCAGATCATCAACCTGGTCGAAGACGGCGTCGACCTCGCCATCCGGATCGGCCACCTCGCCGATTCCACGCTGGTCGCACGCCATGTCGGGGAGATGCGGCGTATCGTGGTGGCATCGCCAGGCTATCTCAAGCTGCGCGGCGAACCGGTGACGCCCGCCGCAATCGCCTCGCATGAGTCGATCCAGTTCGGCGCGGCTACCGTCGCTCCGGACTGGCGCTTTGTCGAAGACGGCCACGAAGTTCGCGTGACCTGCACGCCGCGTTTGGTCACCAACAGCGCGGATGCGGCCATCCAGTACGCCGAGCGGGATGGCGGTCTGACGAGGGTGCTCGCCTATCAGGCTGCGGAAGCGATCAGGGCCGGCCGACTCAGAATCGTGCTGGCGCGGTTTGAACCACCGCCACTGCCGATCCACGTCGTCTATCCGACCTCGCGGCTGTTGTCCGCCAAGGTGCGGGCTTTCATCGATCTGGTCACCGAAACCAGTGAATGGCACTTCGGCGCAAAGTAGATCTCTCAATGCTTCTTCGGCGTCACCCGGAACGTCGCATTGGCGCGGGCGATGATCGAGTCGTCGGCCTTTATCAGGCATTGCGCGAAACAAATCGTGCTGCCGGTCTTGATCACGTCAGTTTCGACTGAGAGCCACTGTCCGACCTGCGCGGTGCCGACGAAGTCGAGCGCAAGCCCGATCGTGACCAGCGACGATGCTCCGCCCATGATATGTGCGCAGCTATAGCCCATCGCATTGTCGGAGAGCGCGGCGATCAGCCCACCGTGAATCAGCCCACGGCTGTTGGTATGCGGTCTGGCCAGCCGCAATCCGATGATAACGGCTTTTTCGGTTCGCTTCGAATACAACGGCTCCCATGGATCAGTGAGGGGGCTCTGCCGGAAGTGACGCTCGAAACCGTCGGGGACCTCGGTATTGACGTTGATCATAGCGGAAGCTCGCGGGTTCTGATGCAATCAGCATCATTAAGCGAACCCTGCGCCGATTTCATCGCTTACAAAGTTTAAAACGTCTTTCGCAGACCGCTGCAGCCGGTCTCGCGCGGATGCCTAGTAGGGCAGGCCGACGTAGTTCTCCGAAAGCGACGTCGAGGCCGCTTTGGAGCTGACGAGATAATCGAGTTCGGCAAGCTGAATGCGCGCGCCGAACTCACCCTGATCGGGGAACTTGTGCAGCATCGAGGTCATCCACCAGGAGAAACGGACCGCCTTCCAGACCCGCGATAACGCTTTTGCGGAATAGCCGTCGATCCCCGCGAGAGACCTCTCGCCATAAAATTCACGAAATGCCTGCGAGAGATAATGCACGTCACTGGCGGCGAGATTGAGTCCCTTGGCGCCGGTCGGCGGCACAATGTGCGCGGCATCGCCTGCCAGGAACATCCGACCGAACCGCATCGGCTCGGCGACGAAGCTGCGCAGCGGCGCGATGCTCTTTTCGATTGACGGTCCGGTGACGAGGTCGTCGACCGCTTTACTGTCAAGCCGCCGTTTCAGTTCATCCCAGAACCTGTCGTCAGGCCATTGCTCGATGCGATCGTCAAGTGGACATTGCAGGTAGTAGCGGCTGCGGTGCGTCGAGCGCATCGTGCAAAGTGCAAAGCCGCGCGCGTGATTTGAATAGATCAATTCGTGGGAGACCGGCGGCGTTTCCGAGAGGATGCCCAGCCATCCGAACGGATAGATCCGCTCGAAGGTCTGGATCGCTGATGACTTCACGCTTGCGCGGCTGACGCCATGTGAGCCGTCACAACCGGCGATGAAATCGCAAGCGAGCTCGTGGCCGACGCCATCCTTTTGGTAGCTCACGCGCGGATGATCGGTGTCGAAATCGTGCGGCGTGACGTCGGCGGCTTGATAGATGCTGGTCAGACCCGCCGCTTTGCGCGCGTTCATCAGGTCGAGGGTGACTTCGGTCTGGCCGTAGATCATTACAGTCTTGCCGGTGGCGGCCTTCATCGCGATGCGATGCCGCGCGCCGCCGAAAGCCAGCTCGATTCCTTCATGGACGAGGCCCTCGCGGTGGGCGCGCTCGCCCGCGCCGACTTCATCGAGGAGGGCCACTGTGCCCTCTTCGAGCAGGCCGGCGCGGATGCGGCCCAGCACATACTCCGGCGTCTGGCGCTCCAGGATGACATTGTCGATTCCGTAAGCGTGAAGCAGTTGCCCCAGCAGCAATCCCGCCGGCCCCGCGCCAATGATTGCTACTTTCGTCCGCAAATACTTGCCCCTCTAATTGTAATAGGCTTGAACTGCCGGTGCTGGCGGCCGCACGCGCTTGCAATGATGGTTATATCATATAACAATAACTGCAAAGGTCATTAAGCCTGCACTCAAGGGAGAAGATGTCGATGAGGAAGACGTTCTTGGCGTTGCTGTTGGCCGCCAGCGTGACGCCTGCATTCGCGCAGGAAAAAACTTTCGAGCTGAAGATATCTCACTGGGTGCCGGCATCGCACCCGCTGCAAAAGGCGCTGGAGGACTGGGGCGCGGCGGTTGAAAAGGCATCCGGTGGCACCATCAAATCCAAGGTCTATCCGGCGCAGCAGCTCGGCAAAGCGTTCGATCATTACGACATGGCGCGCGACGGCATTGCCGATATTACCTATGTCAATCCAGGCTATCAGCCCGGCCGCTTTCCGATTATCGGCGCAGGTGAACTTCCGTTCCTGATGTCACAGGCCAAGGGCGGCTCGATGGCGCTCGATGCGTGGTATCGGAAATATGCCGAGAAGGAAATGAAGGACGTCAAGTTCTGCCTTGCCTTCATCCACTCGCCGTCTTCGTTTCACTCGCGCACCAAGAAGATCGTAGTGCCTGACGACGTCAAGGGCATGAAGATTCGGCCAGCGCACGCCACCATGGCCAATTTCGTTACGCTTCTTGGCGGCACCAATGTGCAGTCCTCGGCACCGGAAGTCCGCGACATTATTGAGCGCGGTGTCGCCGATGCCGTCACCTTCCCTTGGGGATCACTGGTGCTGTTCGGTATCGACAAGGTGACGAAGTACGACATGGATGCGCCGCTCTACGTGACGACATTTGCCTTCGTGATGAACAAGGACAAGTACAACCAGATGTCGGACCGCCAGAAAAAGGCGATTGACGACAACTGCAATACCGAGGCCGCCGGCCGGGTCGGCGAACCGTGGGGCAACTTCGAAGACGCCGGGATCGATAAGGTGAAGGCGGAGGAGGGTCACGAAGTCTACAAGCTGACACCGGACCAGACCGCGCTATGGAAGAAAGCGTCCGAGCCGCTGATCAAGACCTGGGCGGAAGGCGTCAAGAAAACCGGTGTCGATCCGGATGCCGCCATGAACGAACTGCGCGCCTCGCTCACCAAGTACAACGCACTGGCGCAGTAACCGTCACCGACTATTCAGGCTGCGGCGACGGAATCTTCTGTCGCCGTTTTACCTTCAACGCAGCCGTTATCTGGAGCGGACATGAAGCGCGCCTCTATGGATCGTTTCATCGATACCATCGAATGGATCGCGGCCGCCTTCGTCGGCATCGTGGCCGTCAATATCTTTCTGGCGGTGCTGCTGCGCAATCTTTTCAACTACTCGATTCCGGATTCGTTCGATATCGGCCGCATGCTTCTGGGCATTCTGATCTTCTGGGGCATAGCCGCCACCAGTTATCGCGGCACGCACATTACGGTTGATCTGGTCTGGGCCAATGTAGGCCCGAAGTACCAGCGCATCATCGACGTGTTTGCGACGCTGGTTCTTTTGTTCGTGGTAACCGTGCAAACCTGGACATTGTTCGACAAGGTTCGCGGCACCTATAACGACCACGTCACCACATTCGACATGCATATGCCGACATGGCCTTTCTTCGCGATAGCATGGGCCGGCGACGTTTCCGCGGTGCTGTTGATTGCAATCCGCACCTATCGGCTGGTTTTCCATCCGGAACAGATGCACGACCCCAAGCTCAAGGCCACGGAGTAACGCCATGAGCACGGATGCCGTCGCTCTCATGGGGTTTATCGCGCTGTTTGCGCTGATGCTGCTGCGCGTGCCCGTCGGAATGGCGATGGGGTTGGTCGGCGTCTCCGGCTTCAGTTACCTCGTCGGTGGCACGCCGGCTTTGAAACTGGTTGGCCAGACCTCGATGCGTACCGTGACCGATTACACGTTCGGCGTCATTCCGATGTTCCTGCTGATGGGTACCTTTGTCAGCAATTCCGGCATGAGCCGCGACCTGTTCCGCGCCGCGAACGGTTTTGTCGGGCATCTGCGGGGTGGGTTGGGGATTGCGACCGTCGCGGCGTGCGGCGGCTTCGCGGCGATCTGCGGGTCGTCGGTTGCCACCGCCGCGACGTTTTCCGCCGTCGCCTATCCGGAAATGCGTCGCTTCGGATATCCGCAATCTTTTGCGACCGGAGTGATCGCTGCAGGCGGTACGCTCGGCGCCATGTTGCCGCCGTCCACAGTGCTGGCGGTGTACGGCATCATCACCGAGCAGGACATCGGCAAGCTGTTCATCGCCGGCATTATTCCCGGGCTGCTCGCGATGACGATGTACATGATCACCATCGCGCTGATCGGCTATTTCCGTCCGGGATTTTTGCCCAAAGGCACCTATACCACGTGGCGTGCGCGGCTGGCCGGGCTAAAGGACATCTGGGCGCCGGTACTGCTGTTCGTGTTCGTGATTGGCGGGCTTTACGGGTTGCCATTCCTGCCGCGCTTCACGCCGACCGAAGCCGGCGGTGTTGGAGCAACGGGCGCGTTCCTGATCGGCGTTCTCACCGGGCGGCTGGATAAGGAAAAGATCCTTGCCTCGCTGCTGCAGGCGACGCGCACCGCAGCCGCCGTGTTCACGGTTTTGATTGGAGCGCTGATTTTCGGATATTTCCTGACGGTGACGCAAACGCCGCAGAAGGTCACCGAATTCCTCACCGGGCTCGGCCTCGGCAGCTACGGCGTGCTTGCGTTGATTATGCTGATGTATCTGGTGCTCGGTTGCCTGATGGATGCGATGGCTATGATCATCCTGACGGTGCCGATTATTTTTCCGGTGATCTCTCATCTCGGCTTCGACCCGATCTGGTTTGGCGTCATCATCGTCATGACGGTCGAGCTCGGCCTGATTCATCCACCGGTCGGAATGAACGTGTTTGTGATCAAGAGCGTCGTCAAGGACGTGTCCTTTGCCACCATCTTCAAAGGCGTGATCCCGTTTGTGGCGACTGATCTGGTTCGACTCGTGATCCTGATCGCGTTTCCGTTGCTGGCGACCTGGTTGCCGCAGCGGATGATGGTTCACTGAAGCTTGAGGTGACCGATGGCGCCCGTGCTGCAAACCAGATACGTCTTTACCATCACTGCCCGTATCGGCGAGGTCACTTCCGCCGGCGATATCGGTCATGGCGTCCGACGGATTATCCCGATTATCGGCGGAGAGGTTCGCGGGCCGGACGTCAACGGCAAGGTCTGCGCGTTCGGCGCGGATTTCCAGGTTATCCGGCCCAACGAGCTGATCGAGCTTGAGGCGAAATATGCCTTCGAGACTGATGATGGCGCGGTGATCTATGTCGAGAACAGGGGTATTCGCTTTGGCCCCATCGAGTTGCTGCAGAGTCTCAAGCGCGGCGAGCCGGTCGATCCCAAGCTGATCTATTTTCGTACCGTGCCGAAATTCGAAACCGGGGCGAAGAAATACCGCTGGCTGATGGAATCGTTGTTTATCGCTTCAGCCGCGCGGCATGCCGATCGAGTGGTCATCGACGTGCATCAGGTGTTGTGAGTGCTTTTTGTGTCCCTTGTGAGACCCGTCGGTCCAAACGCCCACTTTGCCCGACGGTCAAATCAGCTAGTTCGCTGTCCAGTCATGGTTTCGAAAATATTTCCGTTCTCGCCTGACGCAAATCACTTCATAAGCGCCGCCGTCCTGCTCCAAACGAGGGGCGTTGCGCAACGTCAGGAACGCGGGGTGGGATGCGATGGACGCTGATGTGCTGCGGACGAACGGCACGTGAGGCGGACGGCGAAGTCGTGTGGTTCTGGCGCCTCGACGCTGGCGTCAAGTCGGCGGGAAGTAATTTTCGCAGGCGACGGTGACAACAAAGCCCGATCACCGGGAAGAGCGCGAAGGAAACCGTTAAAACCATTGTGCGGG
>JAICIT010000097.1 GCA_025960445.1 Bradyrhizobium sp.
GAACTCATGATCGAGGATGCTCGCCGGATTGGCGACAATCTGCTGGCATCCGATCTGGGCCGCATCCATTCGGCCGGACTGCTGCTTCAAGATCAGGTCAGTGAATTGGTCGATCTGGCCACTCAGGGCTCGTTGGACGCTATCGGCGATACTGAAGCAGTCAAGGCCAAGCTCCGGCATGATTTGCGGACGCCGTTAAACGCCATCAAAGGCTATAGCGAACTGATCATCGAGGGTGCGCGCGAAAGCGGCGATCAGGACCTGATTGCCGACACCGGAAAGCTGTTGGACGCCGCCGAGCAGCTGCTCGGACAAATCGACAAGCTCGTTGGCCTGACGGATGCGGGAGCTGATTCGGCAGATGTGCCGCCGCTTATTGCGATGCCTTCCCGCAGTTTGATCGACCAGGTGATGCGCTCAATTCAGCCGATCACGCCAAATGCCCGCCGTGATCAGAGCATCTCCAGCCGGATTCTTGTTGTCGACGACATGGAAGCCAATCGGGAGCTTCTTTCCCGCAGGCTGAGTCGCGATGGCCATCTGGTCACCATGGCCAACGACGGCCACTCGGCCCTGGAGCTGTTAGGCAAAACCGAATTCGATCTGGTTCTGCTTGACTTGATGATGCCGGATATCAACGGCTTCGATGTACTGCGCCGGTTGAAGGAAGACCCGGCGATGCGCCACATCCCTGTGATCATGATTTCGGCGCTTGACGAAATCGACAGCATTGTTCGCTGCATTGAAGCTGGGGCCGAAGACTACATTGCGAAGCCTTTCGATCCGGTGCTCCTCGCTGCGCGAATCGATGCGACACTGGAGAGAAAGCGGCTCCGAGATCGCGAGCATGCATTCACGCTTGAGCTGCAGGCCGAGAAAAGCAAGTCGGACGCATTGTTGTTGAATATCTTGCCGGCCGGGATAGTCGAGCGGATGCGTCAAGGGGAAGTCGGGATTGCCGATCGCTTTCCGGACGCCACTATTTTGTTCTCGGACCTCGTCGGCTTTACGAGCCTTGCCAGCAAGTTATCGCCCGGACAGATTATCGAGATTTTGAACAATCTGTTTTCGTCATTCGATGCGTTGGCAAAGCAACTGCGGCTCGAAAAGATCAAGACCATCGGCGACGCCTACATGGTGGCCGGCGGGCTGCCGGAGGAACAACCCGACCATGCTGTTGCCGTAGCCGACATGGCGCTAGGCATGATTGATGCTGTGCACCAGATCGGGCTTGAGTTCGGCGAGAATCTTCAGGCCCGCATCGGCATTCATTCGGGCGAGGTCGTGGCCGGCATCATCGGTCAGCATCGTTTCATCTATGACGTTTGGGGAGATACGGTAAATACGGCCAGCCGCCTGGAGACGTCCGGACTGCCTGATCGTATTCAAATATCGCAGGAAACATATCAGCGCATCCGCGACAAATTTCATTGCGAACTACGTGGCCCGGTTGAAGTGCGGGGAAAAGGAGCGATGCTGACCTATTTCCTGGGAGCACGTCGCGATTAGGAGCGCAACGCGCTCTCACGAACACCTACCGGTTCGGAAGCAGCCCCAAGCTGGTAGGCGGTGACGGGATCGAACCGCCGACATCCTGCGTGTAAAGCAGGCGCTCTACCTCTGAGCTAACCGCCCTCAGCTTCTGTTTAGCGCTGCGCCGCCATCGGGCGCAAGCCGCTCTAGCAACGAAGGGGCGGCGCCCAGGTCAGGACGCCGCCTCTCCCAAAGCACCGTAAACTCTGGAGCCCGGTTCTGAGAATCAGAACCGGGCTCCAACTTATTCTTCGGATGCGTTTTCTTCACGCGAACCGGTGGCTTCGCTCGAAAACGCTAATGCGCCGTCAAACCGCCGGCAGCCTCGTCGCCGGCCTCCGGTTTCACGGGCACCTTGGTATCCTCCTCCCAGACGATCGGCACTGGGGGCCTTACCAAGGCCTTGGAGACAACATCATCGAGCCGTGCCACCGGAAGGATGGTCATTCCGCCCTTGATCGCATCGGAAATTTCCGTGAGATCCTTGGCATTGTCTTCCGGGATTAGCACCGTTTTGATGCCGCCCCGCGCGGCCGCCAGCAGCTTCTCCTTCAACCCGCCGATCGGCAGCACCCGACCGCGCAAGGTGATCTCGCCGGTCATGGCGACATCATGCCTGATCGGGATGCCCGTCATGACGGAGACGATGGCGGTAGCCATTGCGACACCTGCCGATGGACCATCCTTCGGGGTGGCCCCTTCGGGCACGTGGACGTGGATATCGCGCCTGTCGAACAATGGCGGCTCGATGCCGAAGCCTACCGCGCGCGAGCGGACATAGGATGCCGCCGCCGAAATCGACTCCTTCATCACGTCGCGCAAATTGCCCGTGACCGTCATCTTGCCCTTGCCGGGCATCATGACGCCTTCGATCGTGAGCAACTCGCCGCCGACATCGGTCCAAGCCAAGCCAGTGACAATGCCCACCTGATCGTCGCTCTCGATTTCGCCATAGCGATACTTTGGAACGCCAAGGAATTCCTCGAGCGACTTCTCACCGACCTTCACCGATTTCTTCTTCGAGATCATCAACTCCTTCACTGCCTTGCGGGCAAGTGTCGAAAGCTCGCGCTCGAGATTACGCACACCGGCTTCGCGAGTGTAGCGCCGGATCATCAGCAAGAGCGCGTCGTCGTCAATCGACCACTCCCTGGGATCCAGCCCGTGCTTGGAGATCGCGTTGGGAATGAGATGCTTGCGCGCGATCTCGACCTTCTCGTTTTCGGTGTAACCCGCGATCCGGATGATCTCCATACGATCCATCAGCGGTCCCGGAATATTCAGGGTGTTCGCCGTGGTGATGAACATCACGTTTGACAGATCGTAGTCCACCTCGAGATAGTGGTCGTTGAAGGTCGAATTCTGCTCTGGATCGAGCACTTCGAGCAGGGCCGATGATGGATCGCCCCGGAAGTCGGCGCCCATCTTGTCGATCTCGTCCAGCAGGAACAGCGGATTCGATGTCTTTGCCTTGCGCATGGACTGGATAATCTTGCCGGGCATCGACCCGATATAGGTCCGCCGGTGGCCACGGATTTCCGCTTCATCGCGCACGCCGCCGAGCGACACGCGAACGAATTCGCGTCCCGTTGCTCTCGCGATCGATTTTCCGAGCGAGGTCTTGCCCACGCCGGGAGGTCCGACGAGACACAAGATCGGTCCCGTCAGCTTGTTTGCGCGTGACTGCACCGCCAGGTACTCGACGATGCGATCCTTGACCTTCTCCAGCCCGTAGTGGTCGTTGTCCAGTGTTGTCTGAGCCGCGACCAAATCCTTCTTGACCTTGGATTTCTTGTTCCACGGGATCGAGAGCAGCCAATCGAGATAGTTGCGAACGACGGTTGCTTCCGCGGACATCGGCGACATCTGACGCAGCTTCTTGAGCTCGTGCTGCGCCTTCTCGCGGGCTTCCTTCGAAAGCTTGGTCTTGGCAATCTTCTCTTCCAGATCGGCCAGTTCGTCACGACCTTCGTCGTCGCCCAGCTCCTTCTGGATCGCCTTCATCTGCTCGTTGAGGTAATATTCGCGCTGCGTTTTTTCCATTTGGCGCTTGACGCGCGAACGGATGCGCTTCTCGACCTGCAGTACCGAGATCTCACTCTCCATCAGCCCGAGCACCTTCTCGAGGCGCGCGGTCACGGACAGCGTCTCCAGGATCGCTTGGCGATCTGCGATCTTGACAGCAAGATGAGAGGCGACGGTGTCGCCGAGCTTGGCGAAATCAGTGATCGCCTGCACCACCCCGACGACTTCGGCGGATATCTTCTTGTTCAGTTTGACGTAGCTCTCGAAATCGGAAACCACGGAGCGCGCGAGCGCCTCGGCCTCGACCGATTTGGCGTCGGTGTCCGAAAGCGCGATTGCGGTCGCCTCATAATATTCCGAGCGCGCAGTGTACTTTTGCACGCGCGCGCGCTCGAGGCCTTCCACAAGCACCTTTACGGTGCCGTCAGGAAGCTTCAGCAACTGCAACACGCTCGCTAGCGTACCGGTCTCATAAATTGCGTCCGGGGTCGGATCATCGTCCGACGCGTTCTTCTGCGTCGCGAGCATGATCAGCGCATCGTTCTTCATCACTTCTTCGAGGGCGCGGATCGATTTCTCGCGGCCAACGAACAGCGGCACGATCATGTGCGGGAAAACGACGATGTCGCGCAGCGGCAACACCGGATAGGAGTGGCTTTCGCCGTGGACGATAGATGGCCGAGGTTTTGGGATTGTCATGGCCTATTCCTTTTGTTGTGCCCCCTTGGACGCAGTCCGCCAATTTGCGCAACCGCCACAAGGTGCAGGGATCTTCCGGGAGTGATTGGCCGCAGATGGCCGACCTATCCGGATCGTTTACTGCGACGAATCTGCAGATGTTCTTTCATCGCCAAGAGCATTAGGTGGCTATGGACCGCAGGGGTGTCAAGCGTCGAAAAAGGCCTCAAAAACAAGGCCGAACGCACGCGGCAATCTTACACACAACCCGCCGACGACAACGTCGCCAGCTCTCTTGTCGCGCGCCTCAATTCCGAGCCAGCCACGCGCCTCAGGCGCTAGCGCTAGTCTCGACGGCGCGGTCGGAACGATCGGCGTAGATGTAGAGCGGCCGAGCAGTTCCCTCCACGACTTCGCGGGAGATAACCACCTCTTCGACACCCTCCAATCCCGGAAGATCGAACATGGTCTCGAGCAGGATGCTCTCGAGAATCGAACGCAGACCCCGCGCGCCTGTCTTGCGCTCGATCGCTTTGCGAGACACAGCCCCAAGCGCTTCGTCTGCGAAGGTGAGTTCGATATTCTCCATCTCGAACAATCGCTGATACTGCTTCACCAGCGCGTTCTTCGGATCGGTCAGGATCTTCTTCAACGAAGCCTCGTCGAGATCCTCAAGCGTCGCGACCACCGGCAAGCGGCCGACGAACTCCGGGATCAGCCCGTACTTCAAGAGATCCTCAGGTTCGACGTGACGGAAGATTTCGCCCGTGCGGCGATCTTCCGGCGCCAACACCTGGGCGGCAAAGCCGATCGAGGTCGAACGTCCGCGCGCCGAGATGATCTTTTCCAGTCCCGAGAATGCGCCACCGCAGATGAACAGAATGTTGGTGGTGTCGACCTGCAGGAACTCCTGCTGCGGATGCTTGCGACCGCCCTGCGGAGGAACGGATGCGACGGTGCCCTCCATGATCTTCAAAAGCGCCTGTTGGACGCCCTCACCGGATACATCGCGGGTGATTGAGGGATTGTCCGACTTGCGGCTGATCTTGTCGATTTCGTCAATGTAGACGATACCGCGCTGCGCGCGCTCGACGTTGTAGTCCGCCGACTGCAGCAGCTTGAGGATAATGTTCTCGACGTCTTCGCCGACATAGCCGGCTTCAGTAAGCGTCGTGGCATCCGCCATCGTGAACGGCACGTCGAGAATCCGCGCTAGCGTCTGAGCCAGCAGCGTCTTGCCCGAACCGGTCGGACCGATCAGCAGAATGTTCGATTTCGCGAGTTCGACGTCGTTGTGCTTGGTCTGATGATTCAGCCGCTTGTAATGATTGTGGACTGCGACCGAGAGCACCTTCTTGGCATGACTCTGCCCGATGACGTAGTCGTCCAGGACCTTGCAGATTTCCTTCGGGGTTGGAATGCCGTCGCGCGACTTCACCAGCGAGGATTTGTTCTCCTCGCGGATGATATCCATGCACAGCTCAACGCACTCGTCGCAGATGAATACGGTCGGACCCGCGATCAACTTGCGCACTTCGTGCTGGCTCTTGCCGCAGAACGAGCAATACAGCGTATTCTTGGAGTCGCTCGTGCCGACCTTGCTCATTCCTATCTCCGTCCGCCGTTCGATCCCATCCGCTCAGTTGACCTATTCCGGCACGAACCGGCGCCTAGGTCTAAATAGAGCAAATTCCGTACCAAAAAAGACCCAACACTCCAAATGCCCTACGGCTCGAATCTCCTGTCATCGTAGCCGACCTCGCCTAGCCAATCATGGTCGCACCCGACTATCAAGAATTCGCTAATCAGCCCGACATCCGCTTCTCGTGACAATACCGTGATTTGCGCCATTCGCACGAGCCCGAACCTCGCGAAATCGGCCGAGCGTTGCGGTATTGCCACGCCCGCGTGAGGCGAAACGGAACCCGTGCCGGCGCGAGGGCTAATCTTGCTCGCTAGCGACTCGAAGTGCCGATGGCAATGGTCTGTTAACGCCGATACCCTGGTTTGTGATCCGTCGGGCTTCACGGAGCCTTTGCAGTGGCCGGATCTTCCAGGCGCTTGTCGATCACCTTGTCGACGATGCCGAAGTCGCGGGCCATATCGGCGGTAAGGAACTTGTCGCGTTCCAGCGCATCCTCGATCGCCTTGTAGGTCTGACCCGTGTGTTTGACATAGATCTCATTCAGCCGCTTCTTGAGATTCAGGATTTCCTGCGCATGCAGCATGATGTCGGTGGCCTGACCCTGAAAGCCGCCGGAGGGCTGGTGCACCATGATGCGCGAATTCGGCAGTGAGAATCGCATATCTTTATGGCCCGCGGCCAAAAGCAGTGAGCCCATCGAGGCTGCCTGCCCCGTGCACAGCGTCGAGACCGGTGGACGGATGAACTGCATGGTGTCGTAAATCGCAAGGCCGGATGTCACCGCCCCGCCCGGCGAATTGATGTACATCGAGATTTCCTTCTTCGGATTCTCGGCTTCCAGAAACAGTAGCTGCGCGACGGTGAGGGTCGACATCCCATCCTCAACCACGCCCGTCACGAAGATGATGCGCTCCTTCAACAGGCGCGAAAAAATGTCGTAAGCGCGTTCGCCGCGGTTGGTTTGCTCGACCACCATCGGCACGAGGTTCATATAAGTTTCCACCGGATCGCGCATTAGTCACCCAAAAGTTGGCGGAGACGAACATCCATCGGCGAGGGCTTATTGCCGGGCGCGGAGGCACGTCCCGTGATGCAGGACTTAAAGACAGGGTTCACAGATATGGAGCCAATTTCCCGCTGACAAGAGCGGGGCCAAAAGCGGGATGATTTCGCCAGTTGAAGCTGATTCGCGCAGCCGGGCATAGCTTACGGATGCGCCGCCGCGCGCGTTTCGGCTCTCAACCTTAACGCCGGCCCGTGCGCGATCAGGCGGCGCTCTTCTCGGCTTCATCGTCCTTGTAAAGGTCTTCGCGGGTGACCTTTTTTTCGGTCACATTGGCAAGCTCAAGGATAAAATCGACCACCTTGTCCTCGTAGATCGGCGCACGAAGTTGGGCCAGCGCATTGGCGTTGTTGCGGTAGTAATCCCAAACCTCCTTCTCGCGACCCGGCATCTGCCGAGCGCGCTCGATGACCGCGCGGCTGACTTCGTCGTCGGTGACGGTGATCTTGTTCTTTTCGCCAATCTCCGAGAGTACGAGGCCGAGCCGGACCCGGCGGTCGGCGATCTTATGATACTCTTCCTTGGCAGCCTCTTCCGTTGTGTCTTCATCGGCAAAAGTTTTGCCGCTGGATTCCATTTCGGCCTTGATTGAATTCCACATCAGCTTGAATTCCTCCTCCACGAGTGAAGGCGGCGCCTCGAATCGATGGGACTCGTCCAGGCGGTCGAGCAGCATGCGCTTGACCCGCTGGCGGGTAGCGCCGGCAAACTCCATGGACAGCCGCTCGCGCGCGGCTTGCTTCAGCTTATCAAGCGACTCCAAGCCCAGCGACTTGGCGAACTCATCATCGATTTTTGTTTCCTGCGGAGCTTCGATCAGGGTTGCCGTGGTTTCGAATTCCGCCGGCTGACCGGCAAGCTTGTCGTTGGCATAATTCTTCGGAAATGGGACTTTCAAGCTGCGGGTTTCACCTGTCGCAATGCC
>JAICIT010000098.1 GCA_025960445.1 Bradyrhizobium sp.
GGCATGTTGACGCTTCCGCCTTCGCTGAGCGCCTTGAATTTGCGCTCGGCATCCGCGGGATCGTTGACCGTCAGCGAGACCGAGAAACCTTGCGGCTTATTGAAGTGACCGGGAGGCGAATCAGAGGCCATCAACACCTCGCCATCGATCGTGATCCTGCCGTGCATGATCTTCTTTTTCCACTCCGGTGGGGTCGGCATCGATTCCGGCGCGCCCTCGTGGGTCATTAGTGCCTCGATCTTCGCGCCGAGCACCTTTTGGTAATACTTGAATGCGGCTTCACAATTACCGTTGTAGAACAGGTAGGGATTGAGCTGCATGGTTTACTCCTGCTAGTTGGCGCTTCGAATCTTCGGTTGTCATTCAGCAAGCTTTTTCAAGTTGGCGAGACCGACTTCGAAATCTTTGCCAACCATTTTGTCGATGTTCATGAACACCTGCATCAGCTTGGAGATGAAAGGCGCCGGACCGTGCATCAGCCATGTCAGGCTGGTGCCATCGCCCTGCGGCAGCATTGTGAATTCGGCGGTGTTGTGGGCTTCGAACGGCACAAAAAAATCGAGCTTGATCACGACTTTCGACGGCGCCGACACGTCCGTAATTTCCATGCGGCCGGATCCCACATTCTTGTTACCTTCCCACGCATAGACCGCGCCCTTGCCGCTTGCAGCCCCGCCATAGGTCCGCTTCATGGCGGGATCCTTGTTCTCGTACGGGGACCAGCTTCCCCAGCGATGAAAGTCAGCGATCAGCGGGAAAATCTTTTCCGCGGGCGCTCGCACCACAATGTCGCGGCGGACGCTGAACCTGCCCGGCTTGATTGCGGCCAGGATCAGAACGATTGCGATAGCGACCACAAGCAGCGCGACAATCACGACAATGATCTCAAACATGGCATCCCCCAGCATTGAAAGTTCGGTGATTCATGGAGAGGACGAACGGCGGAGGCACAATCCGACACCGAACGAATCGTTATTTTGACACGCGGACTTCGTGTGGCGGCGCACTGTCGCGCATTAGCCGATCGAGATGCATCCGGATGTGAGCAGCTTCCGCGGAGGTGTTGGCGAGCGCGATGGCGCGATCGAACGCAACGCGGGCCTCGTCATTGCGCCCGAGCTGCATCAGGAACGCGCCGCGCACGCCGAAGTAATGGAAATAATTCGAAAGCCGCGAGGCCAGCGGTTCGATCATGTCAAGCGCTGCCTGCGGACCGCGCACCTTGGAGGCCGCGACCGCGCGATTGAGCGTGACGACCGGCGATGGCTGCATGATTTCCAGGGCGCCATACAGCAAATCGATCTGAGTCCAGTCGGTATCTTCGGGCCTGGCCGCGCGGGCATGCAGCGCCGCAATCGCCGCCTGGATCTGATAGGGGCCGCTGCGGCGATGCCGCATGGCCTTATCGATCAAGGCCACTCCCTCGGCGATCATCTGCTGATTCCATAGCGAGCGATCCTGATCGTCTAGCAACACCAGCATGCCATCGGCGTCGAAGCGAGCCGCGGCGCGCGCATGCTGCAACAGCAGGAGCGCGGTCAATCCCATGATCTCGGGCTCGCTCTGGAACAGGCGCAGCAACAGCCGCGCCAGCCGGATCGCCTCCTCACACAACGGACTGCGGCTTTCGGCAGTGTCGCCACTGGCCGAATAGCCTTCGTTGAAGATCAGGTAGATCATGGCGGCGACCGCCGAGAGCCGCTCCGCGCGCTCCACCGCACCCGGCGTCTCGAAAGGCACGTCGGCATCCGCCACCCGGGATTTCGCTCGGGTTATGCGCTGCTCCATCGCCGCTTCCGAGACCAGGAACGCCCGCGCAATCTGTTTGACGCTCAGCCCGGAAACCACGCGCAAGGCAAGCGCGATCTGCTGGGTGGCTGGCAGATCGGGATGGCAGCAGATGAACAACAGGCGCAGGATGTCATCGCGATAGTGCGAGCCGTCGAGTCGTTCAGCCAGCGCCTGCTCGGCGTCGTCCAAATCCGAGATGACTTGGTCATCCGGCAGCGGCTCCTGCTTCCGATTGCGCCGCACTTCGTCGATCGCGACATTGCGGCCGACCATGATCAGCCACGCCGCCGGATCGCGCGGTGGACCGTTCTGCGGCCAGCTCTTCAGCGCGCGCAAACAAGCATTCTGAAAAGCCTCCTCCGCGGTGTCGAGATTGCGGAAATAGCGCAGCAGCGCGCCGACCGCCTGGGGACGCGCCGATGTCAGCGCGGCATCGATCCAGGCGGTGTCGGTCATTTCAGGGCGCCTCCCGGTTGAAACACGCCGACGGGCCGAATTTCATACGCGCCGCCGGGATTTGCGGCGCCGAGATCGCGCGCAACATCGACCGCCTCATCGAGATTTTTGCAGTCCACGATGTAGAAGCCCAGCAGTTGTTCTTTCGTCTCCGCGTACGGACCATCGAGCACGATCGGCGGATCATCCTTGCGCAGCGTGGCGGCCGATGTGGTCGGCAATAGCCGCGCCACCGGTCCAAGCCGGCCCTGCTTGGCCAGTTGCTCCTGCACGACGGCAAGTCTTTTCATGACCGCGCCGTCCTGCTCTTTGGTCCAGGAACCGACGAAGTCCTCATCGTGGTAGCAAAGGATGGCATAGAGCATGGCGCGATGTTCCCGTTTGATTCGAAGACGAATGGGCGAGAGCGTTTCCGACAGGATAGTGGAAGTATTTTGCGGCAAAAACACAATCCGCTAATGTTCCCGGCAATTCGAACCTTAAGGCAACAATCGCATGCATAAGGGAACGTTGGCACTGCTCATTCACGGCGGCACCGAGAACTGGTCGCCGGTCCGGTGGAAGCGCCGGTTTGACGAGGCATGCCATGATCGCCGCGTTTGGCTGCTGCCCGACGCCGGCTGCGATCCTAGCGAGATTCGCTACGCCGCCGTCTGGAAGCCATATCCGGGCGAGCTTGCGGGGTTTCCGAATTTGCGTGTGATCTTCAATCTCGGCGCCGGCGTCGACGCGTTGATCGCCGACGCCACGCTGCCGAAGGTGCCTCTGGTTCGCGTATCCGTCGGCGATCTGACCGATCGAATGACGGAATACGTGGTGCTGCATGTGCTGATGCATCATCGGCAGGAGCTTTATCTGCGAGCGAGCCAGCGCGAGAAGATCTGGGCGCCGAAGTACCAATGGCCCGCCGCAGCGATTTCGGTCGGCATTATGGGCTTGGGCACGCTCGGATCTAATGCGGCCCGGGCACTGCGGCATCTCGGCTTCCGCGTCTCAGGCTGGAGCCGGAATCCAAAACAGCTCGATGGCGTCAGTTGCTTCCACGGCAATGAGCAGCTCGACAACTTCCTGGAACGCACCGACATCCTGGTTTGCCTGCTGCCGCTCACGCCGGAAACGCGGCGCATCCTCAATCGCCGAGTGTTCGTAACCCTCAACCGCAGCAGTCCGATGGGCGCGCCGGTACTGATCAACGCCGGACGTGGCGGCCTGCAAAATGAATCCGACATTCTTCAATGCCTCGATGATGGGACGCTCGGCGCCGCGTCGCTGGACGTATTCGCGCAGGAGCCGCTTCCCGCCGAGAGTGCGTTCTGGACCCATCCAAAGGTCGTGTTGACGCCGCACAATGCCGCGGACACCGATCCCGATGAGATATCGAAGTATGTCGCGCGCCAGATCGAACGCTTTGAAGCTGGCGGCGCTTTGGAAAACGTCGTCGATCCCGCGCGCGGGTATTGAGCATGATCGCGCAAACGTGCTGATCCGTTAGGCTCCCACCATCACATCAATCGCGCCCTTTACGATTGCCTCCAATTGCTTGCGTGGCACGCGGGCACGGGCACGGATCGCGATGGTGTGGATGGTGGCGGATGCCAGTTGCGCCAGCACGACAGGATCGGCGGATGCCGGCAGCTCGCGTTGTTCCTTGGCGAGGCGGAAGCAACTAGCGAACGCTTTGTCGAGTTCCGAAAATCCTTCAAGCACCAGCGCGCGGATTTCGGGGTCGGCCACAGCCTCGGATGCCGCCGTCATCACAGTGAAGCAGCCGCGCGGGCCAGTTTCGCCGGAAAGGTAGATGTCGAGCGCCACCGCGAAGATGCGCTCCAGCCGTTTGCGAATCGGCAGCTCATCCCGAAAAATTTCCTGCATCGCCGCGCGCGCATCGGCGCGATAGCGCGCATAGCTCTTGATATAGAGCTCGCGCTTGTCCCCGAACGCGCCGTAAAGGCTCGGCCGGTTCATGCCGGTGGCGGCGCTGAGCTCGTCGAGCGAGGTCGCGGCGAAACCTTGCTTGCGAAATAGATCGAGCGCCTTGCCGAGCGCGAGTTCGGGTTGATACGCGCGCGGCCGCCCGCGCCGCTTCGCCGTCGAATCGGATTTCATCACCGTTTTTTTGATTTTTTGTACCATTTCGCAAAAAATACCTTGACGAAAGGACATATTATGCGGGACGGTACAAAATACAAGCAAGGAGGCATCGATGGACCTGTATTTCTCTCCGCTCGCCTGCTCGATGGCGACCCGCATCGCATTTTACGAGGCCGGCGCGCAGGCGAACTATCTCGAAGTCGATCCCAAGACGAAGATTATACAGAGCGATGGCTCCGATTTCCGCGCGATTAACCCGCTCGGGCTGGTGCCGACATTGCGCACCGATGAGGGTCTCGTGCTCACCGAAAATGCGGCGATCCTGCAATATGTTGCCGACCGATTTCCGCAGGCGGGTATCTCGGCCGTATCGGGAATCGAGCGGAGCCGGTTGCATCAATGGCTCTGCTTCATCGGCACGGAGTTGCACAAGGGATTGTTCGTGCCGGTGCTGGACAGGAAGGCGCCGCCTGAGGTGAAGACTTATGTTCTCGGCAAGGGACTTTCGCGTCTGGATTATCTCGAGAACTATCTGAACGGCCGCGAATTCCTGCTCGACCATTTCAGCGTCGCGGATGCTTACCTGGTGACGGTGATCAACTGGACGATGGCGACGCCGCCGATTGAACTCGCCAAGTGGCCAACGGTGAAGACCTACTACGAACGCTTGCGCGCGCGGCCCAGCATTGCGCGGGCGGTCGCCGAGGAGTTCAAGCTGTATCAGGCCGAACTGGCGCGGCACAAGGCGGCGGCGTGAACGCCGGCTCGAGCGAGTCGTCCCGGTGCTTGCCGGGACGACGGTAATGGATTGGGTATTGCTCAACTGGACCATGGGTTCCGTCTGCGAATAGCTAGCTCATGTCGGCTTTGAGCAGCAGCCGTAGCGCTTTCGGAATCGGCTGCGCGCGCCCTTCACTGATAAAGGCGACGCGCACCTGCGCACTGACCAGAACGTCGGCGCCGCGCCGCACCTCCTGGGCCAGAGTGATCGAGGCGCCCTTTACCGCCACGGGCCAGGTCACGATGTCCAGCACATCGTCCATTCGCGCCGGCTTGAGGTAGTCGATCTGCATCGAACGCACCACAAACGCAAAGCCGGGCGTTTCCGCCTGCGCTTCCGCAAACAGCGCGTGCTGTTCTGCGCCCTTCAACCGCAGATGATTGGTGCGTCCTCGCTCCATGAAGCGCAGATAGTTGGCGTGATAGACGATCCCCGAAAAATCCGTGTCCTCGTAATAGACCCGGATCTGCATGTGGTGACGGCCGTTGCGGATCGCACCATCCAGATGAGCGGTGAGCGACGGGGCAGGCTCGCTCACGAGTCATCCTCGGTGCCGCCGCCGAACAACCCGAACTGCGCCGGATCGCGCGCGGGCTCGGCTAGGCCGAGGTGGCGGAAGGCATGCGAGGTCAGCAACCGTCCGCGTGGAGTGCGCTGCAGATATCCGCACTGGATCAGGAACGGTTCGATGATGTCTTCGATCGCATCGCGCGGCTCGGACAGCGCCGCCGCCATAGTCTCCACGCCGACCGGACCACCACCATAGTTCATCGCAATCGTGGTCAGATAACGCCGGTCCATGGCATCGAGCCCGGCGGCGTCGACTTCGAGCGCGCTCAGCGCATGATCGGCAATCTTGCGGTCGACCGAGATCGCATCCGCGGCCGAGGCAAAATCCCTGACTCGCCGCAACAAACGCCCGGCGATGCGCGGGGTGCCGCGCGCCCGGCGCGCGATCTCGTTGGCGCCGTCCGGCGTCATGCCAATGTTAAGCACGCGCGCGCCGCGGCTGACGATTTTTTCCAGCTCCTGCTCGGTATAGAAATTCAGCCGCACCGGAATGCCGAAGCGGTCGCGCAACGGATTGGTCAGCAGTCCCGCCCGCGTGGTGGCGCCGACCAGCGTGAATTTCGCCAACTCGATCTTGACCGAACGCGCCGCCGGTCCCTCACCGATGATCAGGTCGAGCTGAAAGTCCTCCATCGCCGGATACAGCACTTCCTCGACCGCAGGGCTGAGCCGATGGATTTCGTCGATGAACAACACGTCGCGCTCTTCGAGATTGGTCAGAAGTGCGGCCAGATCGCCAGCCTTGGCAATCACGGGTCCGGAGGTGGCTCGAAAGCCGACCCCGAGTTCTCGCGCCACGATTTGCGCCAGCGTGGTCTTGCCGAGACCCGGCGGACCGACGAACAACACATGGTCGAGCGCCTCGCCGCGCTTGCGCGCCGCCTCGATAAAGATCGAGAGATTGGCGCGCGCCTGCGCTTGTCCGACGAATTCCGATAACAACTGCGGTCGCAGCGCGGTGTCGGGCACATCCTCGGTGCGGCGTTCGGGAGTAACGATGCGCGAGTTCACTTCGCCAACTCCTTCAGGCCGAGCCGGATCAACTGCGCGGTCTCGGCGTTCTCACCGGCGCTGCGCGAGGCCGAGGCAATCGCGGCCGCCGCCTGCGGCTGGCCGTAGCCGAGATTGACCAGCGCCGAGATCGCGTCGGTCACAGGGCGCGGCGCGCGTTGATCGTCGATCGCGCCTGACAGGTGCACCAGCGCCGGATCGATATTGGTAAACGCCGGCGCCTTGTCCTTTAACTCGGTGACGATGCGCTCCGCCACTTTCGGACCGACGCCGGGGGTGCGCGTGACCGCGGTCTTGTCGCGCAGCGCGATGGCATTAGCGAGATCCGATGGCGGCAAGGTACCGAGCACCGCCAGCGCCACTTTGGCGCCTACGCCCTGCACGGTCTGCAGCAATCGAAACCATTCGCGCTCCACGTCGCTGCGAAAGCCGAACAGCTTGATCTGATCCTCGCGCACATAAGTCTCGATCGACAGCACCGCAGCCTGGCCGAGCGTCGGCAGCGCTTGAAGCGTGCGGGCGGAGCAATGCACCTGATAGCCCACGCCGCCGACGTCGAGGATCACAAAATCCTCGCCGTAGCTGTCGATAAGACCTTTCAATTTTCCGATCATGCCTGAAGCACTTTCAGCCGCAGCGCCGCGCTTTGGCGGTGATGCGCGTGGGTAATCGCGATCGCCAGCGCGTCGGCGGCATCCGGCGATTTGGGTTCGGCTTTCGGCAGCAGGATCTTCAGCATCACCAGGATCTGGTTCTTGTCGGCATGGCCGGCACCGACCACGGTTTTCTTCACCTGATTGGGCGCGTATTCCGCAACCGTAATTCCGAACATCGCCGGCGCCAGCATGGCGACGCCGCGCGCTTGTCCAAGCTTCAGCGTGGCGACGCCGTCCTTGTTGACGAAAGTCTGTTCGACCGCGGCCTCAGCCGGGTTAAAGCTGCTGAGCACCCCGGCAAGCCCCTCATGAATCGCTAGCAACCGGCTCGCCAGCGGCAGGCCTTCGGCCGGTTCCACCGAGCCGCACCCGATAAAAGAAAGCCGATTGCCATCGAGCTCGATCACGCCCCAGCCGGTGCGGCGCAGGCCCGGATCGATGCCCATGATGCGGACGGGGTGGCGAATCGGCATTGATGTCATCGCTTAGTGATAACGCCGGGGGCGGGCC
>JAICIT010000099.1 GCA_025960445.1 Bradyrhizobium sp.
GATCAGAGGCTTGCGAATCTCACGATGCAATTGACGCCGCAGCACGTGGAAGAAATTGGCCGGTGTCGTGGGATGGACAACCTGCATATTGTCCTCGGCGCACATTTGCAGAAAGCGTTCCAATCGCGCGGAAGAATGCTCCGGCCCCTGTCCTTCGTAGCCGTGCGGCAACATGCAGACGAGGCCGGACATGCGGAGCCATTTGCGTTCGCCGGACGAGATGAACTGGTCGAACAGCACCTGGGCGCCGTTGGCGAAATCGCCGAACTGCGCTTCCCACACCGTCAGCGCGTTCGGCTCAGCCAGCGAGTACCCGTATTCGAAACCAAGCACCGCTTCTTCTGAAAGCAGCGAGTTGATGACTTCGTAGTGGCCCTGGTCGCCGCCGAGATGATTGAACGGCGTGTAGCGGCTCTCGTCCTCCTGATCGATCAACACCGAGTGCCGCTGTGAGAAGGTGCCGCGTTCGCTATCCTGTCCCGATAGCCGGACGTGATGGCCTTCCTCCAGCAGCGTACAGAACGCCAGCGCTTCGCCGGTCGCCCAATCAATGCCGACACCACTGTCGATCGCCTTGGCCCGATTTTCCAGAAAGCGCTGGATAGTACGATGAATCCTGAAGCCATCAGGCACCCTGGTGATCTTGCGGCCGATGTCCTTCAACACGGCGACATCAACGCCGGTTACTCCGCGACGCGCCTCTTCTTCCGCGTCCGCCGATTTGAAGCCGGCCCACTTGCCATCGAGCCAGTCCGCCTTGTTCGGCTTGTAGCCTGAACCGGCTTCCAATTCGGCGTCGAGCCGCGCGCGCCAGTCAGCCTTGGCTTTTTCGATCTCGCCCTCGGTCATCACGCCTTCGGCGATCAGCCGCTTGGAATAAATTTCCAGCGTGGTCGGGTGCGAGGCGATCTTCTTGTACATCACCGGCTGCGTAAACGCCGGCTCATCGCCTTCGTTATGGCCGTGCCTGCGATAGCAGAACATATCGATCACGACCGGCTTGTGGAATTTCTGCCGGAACTCGATCGCAACCTTGGCCGCGAACACCACCGCTTCCGGATCGTCGCCGTTAACGTGGAAGATCGGCGCGTCGATCATTTTCGCCACATCGGACGGATAGGGCGACGAGCGCGAGTAACGCGGATAGGTCGTGAAGCCGATCTGATTGTTGACAATGAAATGCAGCGAGCCACCGGTGCGATAGCCCTTCAGGTCCGACAGCCCGAAGCATTCGGCCACCACGCCCTGGCCGGCAAAAGCGGCGTCGCCATGCATCAAGAGCGGCAGCACCGAAATCCGCATGTCCGGCGGATCGCCGTGCTGGTCCTGCTTGGCGCGCACTTTGCCGAGCACGACGGGATCGACGATCTCCAGATGCGACGGATTCGCCGTGAGCGATAGATGGATTCGGTTGTTATCGAATTCACGGTCAGAGGAGGCGCCGAGATGGTATTTGACGTCGCCGGACCCCTCGACTGCATCGGGATTCGCCGAGCCGCCCTTGAATTCATGAAATAGCGCGCGGTGGGGCTTGCCCATCACCTGGGTCAACACGTTCAGGCGGCCGCGATGCGGCATGCCGACCACGATTTCCTTAACCCCGAGATTGCCGCCGCGCTTGATGATCTGCTCCAGCGCCGGGATTAGCGACTCGGCGCCGTCCAGCCCAAATCGCTTGGTGCCGGTGAATTTGAGATCACAGAATTTCTCGAAGCCCTCGGCCTCGACCAGCTTGGTCAGGATGGCCCGGCGCCCTTCGCGGGTGAAACTGATCTCCTTGTCCGGCCCCTCAATACGCTCCTGAATCCAGCCCTTCTGCGCGGGGTTGCTGATGTGCATGAACTCGACGCCGAGGGTCTGGCAGTAGGTGCGCTCGCAGATCGCAACGATTTCCCGCAACGTCGCGTATTCCATCCCGAGCACGTGATCGAGAAAGATCTTGCGATCGAAATCGCCCTCGGAGAACCCGTACGAGCGCGGGTCGAGTTCCTCGCGGTTGCGCGGCGCCTCGATCCCGAGCGGGTCGAGCTTGGCATGGAAATGGCCACGCATGCGGTAGGCCCTGATCAACATCAGCGCCCGCACGGAATCGCGAGTCGCCTGATGGACGTCGGCAGCGGTCAGTTCCGCGCCTTTAGCCTGCGCCCTGGCGGTCAGCTTGTTGCCGACGGACTTTTCGACTTCGGCCCAGTTGCCGTCGAGCGCGGAGGTCAGCTCGTCGCGCGGCGTGAGCGGCCAGTGGTCACGGGCCCAGGACGGTCCCTCGGCATTCCTCCGGACATCCGCAGGGGTGTCCTTCAGACTCTTGAAAAACTCCTGCCATTCCGGGTCGAGGGAAGAAGGGTCTTTCTCAAACCGGGCGTAGATTTCATCGATGTAGCTGGCGTTTGTGCCCTGCAAAAACGACGAGAGGGCAAAGGCGGCGTTCGCGTCCTGGCGAGACATGAGTGCGTCCTGGTGATTTCGATTTCCGCATGGAAAGCGGCGCAACATCCGATCCGGGCACCGGATCAGGGTGATAGCAGGCCTTTTACCCTATTTAAGGTGAATGTTCGCCCCGAAAAGAGCCAAAGAATGAATTAGTGTTTCAATTTTTCCACAAGCGTTTTGCCAAGCCGCGCCGGGGACGGGGAAACCGTGATTCCGGCCGCTTCCATCGCCGCTGCCTTGGAGCCGGCGTCGCCCTTGCCGCCGGAAATAATCGCGCCCGCATGGCCCATGCGGCGGCCAGGCGGGGCGGTGACGCCGGCAATAAATCCTACCATTGGCTTCTTCCGCCCGCGCTTTGCCTCATCCTTGAGGAACTGAGCCGCATCCTCTTCGGCCGAACCGCCGATTTCGCCGATCATCACGATCGAGGTGGTTTTTGGATCGGCCAAAAACATTTCCAGCACCTCGATGAACTCGGTGCCCTTGACCGGGTCCCCACCGATCCCGACCGCTGTGGTCTGACCGAGGCCTTCCTGAGAGGTCTGGAAAACCGCTTCGTAGGTAAGCGTGCCCGAGCGGGACACGATGCCGACATTGCCGGGCTTGAAAATGTTGGCCGGCATGATGCCGATCTTGCACTCACCTGCGGTCATCACCCCCGGGCAATTCGGTCCGATCAGCCGTGATTTCGATCCGGAGAGCGAGCGCTTCACCCGCACCATATCCAGCACCGGAATGCCCTCGGTGATGCACACGATCAGCGGAATTTCGGCATCGATCGCCTCGCAGATCGCATCCGCGGCCCCCGGCGGCGGCACATAGATCACGCTGGCGTCGGCGCCGGTCTGCTCGCGCGCCTCCTTGACCGTATCGAACACGGGCAAACCCAAATGGGTGGACCCGCCTTTGCCGGGCGAGGTGCCGCCGACCATCCTGGTGCCATAGGCAATTGCCGCTTCGGAATGAAACGTACCGTTCTTGCCGGTAAAGCCCTGGCATATGACTTTTGTGTTCTTGTCGATCAGGATGGACATGGCTGGGATTGCTTTCGCGAGACGATCGGTAAGCTCAGTGGATACGCCGGTACACCCCGGTGAGCACATCGGCCCATCCTTCGGCGTCCGGCGAAAATTGAATTTTCATGGCATAGCTGTCCTGATCGAGGATCTCATAGACGTGGCGCGCATTGCCGCGCAGCGAGCCGCGCACCAGGATCAGCGACTTGCCGCTCCATCCGCCTGAGGCCGGCGACGGCGGATAATAGCCAAGCGAATCATGCCAGAACAATTTGTACAGCCTGTCCTCGCGGTCGTAGGTGAACACGCCATGGGTGGCGAAGATTTCCTTGCCGTCGCGCATCTGGCGCGCATTCTGGATTAGGTAAAAGCCGTTGAGATCGATCCGCGCCGTGACATGCGAGGTGGCCGGACCGCCTTGGGTCCAGCGCGATGGATATACCATTTCTTCCCCGCTCCACTCGCCCGCGAACGCCGCGAGCTTACGGTGCTCCTCCAGCGGCTTCGGCGCGGCGAGATGATCCTCGGGCATCGATTCAAGTCCCCTTCACGGCCTTGACGATTTTCTGCGCGGCATCGTCGAGATTGTCCGCAGGCAGCACGTTGAGGCCGGATTCCCGAATGATCTTCTTGCCGGCTTCGACGTTGGTGCCTTCGAGCCGCACCACGAGCGGCACTTTGAGTCCGACTTCTTTTACCGCGGCGACCACGCCTTCGGCGATGATGTCGCATTTCATAATGCCGCCGAATATGTTGATCAGGATGCCCTTCACGTTCGGGTCGGCGGTAATGATCTTGAAGGCGGCCGAAACCTTGGTCTTGTCGGCGCCGCCCCCGACGTCCAGGAAGTTGGCCGGCGCCATGCCGTAAAGCTTGATGATGTCCATCGTCGCCATGGCAAGTCCGGCGCCGTTGACCATGCAGCCGATGTTGCCGTCGAGCGTCACGTAGTTGAGGTCGTATTTCGACGCCTCAATTTCCTTGGGATCTTCTTCGGTCTCGTCGCGCAGCACCGCCACTTCAGGGTGGCGGAAAAGTGCATTGTCATCGAACGATACTTTGGCATCGAGCACGCGAAGCAGGCCCTGCCTGGTGACGACTAGCGGATTGATCTCAAGCATCGCCATGTCTTTGGCAACAAATGCCGCGTAAAGCTGCATCACTAGCCGCTCCGCCTGCTTGGCAAGGTCGCCTGATAATTTTAGCGCCTTGGCAACCGTGCGGCCGTGGTGAGCCATGATGCCGGTGGCCGGATCGACCGAAAACGTCACGATCTTCTCAGGCGTGTCGTGCGCCACCTCTTCGATGTTGACGCCGCCCTCGGTCGACACCACGAACGATACTTCCGAACTTTCGCGGTCGACCAGCATCGACAGATAGAACTCCTTCTCTACGTCGGAGCCTTCCTCGATGTAGAGCCGGTTCACTTGCTTGCCATCCGGTCCAGTCTGCACCGTGACCAGCGTCGCTCCGAGCATCTGCTTGGCGTATTCGTTGACTTCGCTGATCGATTTGGCGATGCGCACGCCGCCCTTGTCGCCGGCAGAGGTTTCCTTGAATTTGCCTTTGCCCCGGCCGCCGGCGTGAATCTGGCTCTTCACCACCCAGATCGGGCCGCCAACCGTTTTCGCGGCGGCATCGGAGTCTGCAGCTCGCAGAACCGCTACGCCTTTCGAGATCGGCACGCCGAATTCATGCAGCAGCGCTTTTGCCTGGTATTCGTGAATATTCATGAGGCGCTCCCGAGAGCAGGGTTCGGCGTGATCAATCTGCGCTCAGCGGCCAAGCAGGTCCGGCGCGATTTTCTTACAGGCATCAACCAACCCCTGCACCGCTCCGACGGACTTGTCGAAGGCTTCCCGATCCTTGCCGGCCAGCTCGATCTCAACGATGCGTTCGACGCCCTTCGATCCGATCACGACCGGCACGCCTACATACATGTCCTTGACGCTGTATTCGCCGTTCAGGTAGGCGGCGCACGGCAGCACGCGCTTCTTGTCCCTGAGGTAGCTCTCCGCCATAGCGACCGCAGAGGCGGCCGGGGCATAAAAGGCCGAACCGGTTTTGAGCAGATTGACGATCTCGGCACCTCCGTTGCGGGTGCGGTCGACGATTTCATCTATCCGGGCCTGCGAGGTCCAACCCATCTTGACGAGATCGGGCAAGGGAATTCCAGCCACGGTGGAATATCGCACCAGCGGCACCATGGTGTCGCCATGGCCCCCCAGAACGAAGGCGGTCACGTCTTCGACCGAGACATTGAATTCGTCGGCCAGAAAATATCGGAATCGTGAGGAGTCCAGCACGCCGGCCATCCCCACCACCTTTTTGTGCGGCAGCCCCGAGGCCTTTTGCAAGGCCCACACCATGGCGTCGAGCGGGTTGGTGATGCAGATCACGAAAGCGTCCGGCGCGTATTTTTTTATGCCGGCTCCGACCTGCTCCATGACCTTCAGATTGATGCTCAACAGATCGTCGCGGCTCATGCCGGGCTTGCGCGGCACGCCGGCGGTGACGATGCAGACCTTGGCGTGGTCCAACGCTTCGTAGGAATTGGCGCCCGTGAAATGAGCGTCAAACCCATCGACCGGCGAGGATTGCGCGATGTCGAGCGATTTGCCCTGCGGCACGCCTTCGGCGATGTCGAACATCACCACATCGCCCAGCTCCTTCAAGCCTATGAGGTGAGCCAACGTCCCGCCGATCTGACCGGAACCAATCAAAGCAATCTTGTCGCGCGCCATGGGCAATCTGTCCTTTGAAGATCAAGCAGGAGGGTACCGAGAGCTGGATGGCTGGTTATCCCTTTCGCCGGACCCGTTCAAGTCGCGGCAGGCCTAAATGCCAACCCTTCACGTCTCCACGAGCCCAGTGCTCGTCCCGCTGGCTGCGGAATCCTTGCGGCCATGAGGAAGGGCCAGATAGGATTCCGAACTCATCTCGATCAGCCGAGAGGCGGTTCGCTTGAACTCGTTCGCCTCATAGCCATCGGTCGCGACATAGAGCGACGACGGATCAGCCGCGGCAGAGGCCATCACTTTCACACCATTGTCGTACAGCGTATCGATCAACGCGATGAAGCGTTTGGCGGCGTTGCGCTCGGGATGATCCATCACCGGAATGTGGTCGAGAATGATGGTGTGATAATCGTGGGCGAGGCGCAGGTAATCAGAGGCACCGAGCGGCTTTTCGCATAAGTCGGCAAAAGAAAACCGCGCGACTCCGTCCGCGGCGCATGGCACGTGCAGGACGCGGCCCTTGATCGAAATGTCGCGTGGCTTGCATCGGGCGTTGCCGGTCATCCTGGCCCAGGCCTTATTCAGCGCCGCGTCGGCGACCTGATCTGCCGGCACCAGCCACATCTTCACGCCCGCGAGTTTTTCCAGCCGGAAATCAGTGCGTGCCTCGAGGCGCAGCACGTCCATGTGATCTGCGATCTCGGCGATGAACGGCAGGAAAAGTGCCCGGTTCAGACCGCCCTTGTAGAGGTCCTCGGGCGCGACGTTGGATGTCGCGACCACCACCGTTCCCAATTCAAAAAGCCTTTCGAATAATCTTCCCAGGATCATCGCATCGGCGATGTCGGTGACGTGGAATTCGTCAAAGCACAACAGCCATGCTTCATCGAAAATCGATGCGGCAGTGAGCGTGATCACGTCGTTGTCGGCGATCTCGCCACGCGCGATACCTTGGCGGTAGCCATGGATCCGCTCGTGCACCTCCGCCATGAATTCATGGAAGTGCGCGCGGCGTTTGCTCTCTACCGAGCTGTGCTCGAAAAACATATCCATCAGCATGGTCTTGCCGCGGCCGACATCGCCATGAATGTAGAGACCGCGCGGCGGCGGCTCGTCCTTGTCGGCGAACAGGCGTCCCAGCAGACCTTGCTTGCGCAGGGGCTTGTACCCGGCAAGCCGCTGCTCCAGGCCGGCCAAAGCCTCGGCGGCCTGCTGCTGCGCGGGATCCGCCTCAATCGCGCCGGAGGAAACCAGGAATTTATAATGGGCGCTGAAGGACTGGGAGTCGGTGGAGAGCATGCTCCCTTACGGCCGAAGATGAACAAAAATGCAAGCCGAGAATGGCTGCCGGGCGTCTTGCGCTTTGGCGGCGCGGGCGGCTTTTACTTCGGCGACGATAGCGTGCGGAGTCGGCGATCGACGGCTCACGCGCTCAGCGCGTAGGAATCCTCGACCACATAAGGCCCGCCACCGGTGGAGGCGCGTGACGAGAACAGCACAAATCGCGATGCCGTAAACACCCGGGTCGGGAAATAGCCTCGCACCGAGAGGTAATCGGCGACATCCTGATTGGAGGCATCGCGCAGCCTCGCCAACGTTACA
>JAICIT010000100.1 GCA_025960445.1 Bradyrhizobium sp.
AACTCGCATACAGCGCCAGCGCGAACAGCGCGAGTGCGCCCACAATGAAACCCAGCGCGAATGGCCAGAACTTGCCGCGGCGCGGCTTCACGAGCGCTGCCGGTTGCGGCTCTGGCGTGGCGACGAGCGCATGCTCGCGTTCGACCATGCGCCGCGCAACGTAATCGGTAACCGCGTCGACGATATCGGTGACGTCATGCGACTCCGCGATCACGATGCGGCCGAAACGGGTGTCCTGCACGAAGCGGTAGATCCGCTTGTCGCGTCCCATCACGACATGAGCGACCACATCGATCCACAGCCGCGGCGTCTCGCCCTGGCTGATGCCGCGATCGAACAGATCGACACGATCCGGAATTTGCGCGAACAACGGCTCCAGCGCGTCGTTCAGAATTTCCAGCCGCGCCACTTCGGCATCGCGCAGGTCGACGACGACTCCGGTGCGATCGGCCGCCTCGATCCGAGCCTGCCGCAAGGCATCGCGCAGCCGAATCGGATGCCGATCGCTCACGGCCTGGGTTGCGGTATTTGACGCCTCTGACATCCGCTTGATCGCCCCTGTCCCAATGGTCCCCACGGGACTTAGCGTATCAGCAACCCCGAATTCCGCAAACGTTCTTTGCTGCCAAATACTTAGGGGTTGATACGGGGAAACGACTGCGGCCCCGCCCGGACAAGCCGGAGGGGCCACTGCGCAGTTTTGCTTTTTTAGTCCCGGACCGGCCGATATCAGGCCGGGACGCGAGAGGGCTCTTCGACAATCGAGAAACGCACGCCGGCTTTATGCCGGTTCTCTTCCGATACCTCGCGCCAGCACTCCTCGGCCTCCTTGCGCGTCTTGAACGGGCCTTTGACCTGGGCGGAGCCTTCCACGAGCTTGTGGAAGTTCATCGAACCGAACTCGCCCCCAATCACCCAGAAATTGCTGCCTTTGGTCATCATTGCCTCCTGTTATTCAGCCGCCTGAATCTGGACCTCAGAACCGTGAGCCTTGAACTGGGCGGCTTCGGTGGAGTCGTGAAGCGCCGTGGTCGACGAGGTGCCGGCTGTGATCGTGGTCGACACCAGATCGAAGTAGCCCGTGCCGACTTCGCGCTGATGGCGGGTCGCCGAATAGCCGTGCTTCTCCGATGCGAACTCGGCTTGCTGCAGGCGAGAGTAAGCTGCCATGCCTTCGGCCTTGTAGCCGCGCGCCAGTTCGAACATGCCGTGATTGAGGGAATGGAAACCCGCCAACGTCACGAACTGGAATTTGTATCCCATCGCGCCGATTTCGCGCTGGAACTTAGCGATCGTCGCCTTGTCGATGTTGGCTTCCCAGTTGAACGAGGGTGAGCAGTTATAAGCTAGCATCTTGCCGGGATAGACCTTGTGCACGGCCTCGGCGAATTCCTTTGCTTCCTTCAAGTTCGGCGTCGAGGTTTCCCACCACAGCAAATCCGCATATTTCGCGAACGCGATGCCGCGCTTGATGCAATGGGCGAGCCCCGTGCCGGGCTTGAGACGGAAGAAACCTTCGGGGGTGCGCTCGCCCGTGATGAACTCGCGATCGCGCTCGTCGACGTCAGCGGTGATGAGCTTGGCGCTCTCGGCGTCAGTGCGCGCGAGCACAAAGGTGGGCGTGCCGCAAACGTCGGCCGCCAGACGCGCGGCAATCAGGTTGCGCTCATGCGCCGCGGTCGGGATCAGAACCTTGCCGCCCATGTGGCCGCACTTCTTTTCAGAGGCAAGCTGGTCCTCGAAGTGAACGCCGGCGGCGCCCGCCTCGATATAGGCTTTCATGATTTCGAACGAGTTCAACGGACCGCCAAAGCCGGCCTCGGCGTCGGCCACGATTGGAACGAACCAGTCGATCTTGGCGCCGCCCTCGGAGTGCTCGATCTGATCGGCGCGCTGGAAGGTGCGGTTGATGCGGCGGCACAGCTCCGGCCCGGCATTGGCGGGATAAAGGCTCTGGTCGGGATACATCGCGCCCGCGGTGTTGGCATCGGCAGCGACTTGCCAGCCCGAAAGGTAGATCGCGGGCAGTCCAGCGCGTGCCTGCTGCATGGCCTGGTTGCCGGTTACCGCACCGAGCGAATTGACGTAGGGTTCCTTTTTCAGGGATTCCCAGAGCCGATTGGCGCCTTTTTCGGCCAGCGTATAGGCGATCGGCACGGAGCCGCGCAGCCGCTCAACTTCGGCCGGGGTGTAAGGGCGGCTGATGCCGTCGAAACGCCCGGCGGGCGCGGGGACTAGCTGCTCAAAGGTCTTCGCCATCGTAATCTCCAATCGACATTCGTGACAGTGCGTTGCGAAACGTGGCTGGAGCTAAACGCGAATCGCGTTAATTCGTATATAGATCTTGCATTCTAATGATGATGTCTTGTAACATATTCTCTTGTAGTAAGTGTCACTTTGTCAATTTTTGTCACATGCGAGGCTGCCATGGCAACGGACGCCGGCAAAAAACTGTTCGTCGGACCGCGCTTTCGGCGCATCCGCCAGCAACTCGGCCTGTCACAGACCCAGATTGCCGAGGGGCTCGGGATCTCGCCGAGCTACGTCAATCTGATCGAGCGCAACCAACGCCCGGTCACCGCGCAGATACTGCTGCGGCTGGCCGAGACCTATGACCTTGATCTCCGCGACCTCGCCACCGCCGATGAGGATCGTTTCTTCGCCGAACTGAACGAAATTTTTTCCGATCCGCTGTTCCGGCAGATCGAGCTTCCGAAACAGGAGCTGCGCGATCTCGCGGAATTGTGCCCGGGCATCACGCATTCGCTGCAGCGGCTTTACGCCGCCTATACCGAAGCTCGCCGCGGCGAAACCCTGGTCGCCGCCCAAATGGCTGATCGCGACCAGGCCAGCAGATTCGAGGCCAATCCGATCGAGCGGGTTCGCGAGCTGATCGAGGCCAATCGCAACTATTTCCCCGAAGTCGAACAGGCGGCGGAAAATCTGCGCGATGAATTGAACGTGCCTGCCGAACAGCTGTTTGCTGCGCTCGCGGCGCGCTTGCGCGAGAAGCATTCCATTGTGACACGCATTATGCCGCTCGATGTCATGCGCGAGACGTTGCGGCGCTTCGATCGCCATCGGCGTCAAGTGCTTATCTCGGAACTGGTGGACGGCCCCGGCCGCGCCTTTCAGCTCGCCTTCCAGATCGGGCTTGCCGAATGCTCCGGCCCGTTCGAGACGATCATCAATCGCGCCGGTCCGCTCGATGACACCCCGCGCCGGCTTTATCGCATTACGCTCGCAAATTACTTCGCTGCCGCTGTGATGATGCCGTACCAGGCTTTTCATGCGGCTGCCGAAGCTCTCGGCTACGATGTCCATGTGCTCGGCCAACGCTTCAATGCGGGATTCGAGCAGGTCTGTCATCGCCTGACGACGCTGCAGCGGCCGAACGCGCGCGGGGTGCCGTTCTTCATGTTGCGCGTCGACAATGCAGGCAATGTCTCGAAGCGATTTTCGTCCGGCACATTCCCGTTCTCGAAGTTCGGCGGCACCTGCCCGCTCTGGAATGTACACTCGACGTTCGACACACCGGACCGCCTGCTCAAGCAGGTGATCGAATTGCCTGATGGCACCCGATATTTTTCGATCGCCCAGATGGTGCGCCGGCCGATCGCGCCGCACCCGCAGCCGCAGCCGCGCTTTGCAATCGGGCTCGGTTGTGAAATTCGTCATGCGTCTCGGCTGGTTTACGCCGCCGGAATCGATCTCGAGAAGACGGAGGGCACGCCGATCGGCGTCAACTGCCGGCTGTGCGAACGCGAGAATTGCAGCCAACGCGCCGAGCCGCCGATCACGCGCAGCCTGATCCTGGACGAAAACACCCGCCGCGTTTCTTCGTTTGCCTTCAGCAATGCAAGGGAGTTGTGAGCTTGCGGGGTGACCTGCATTTGGTTCAATTTGAACCGCGCGAGACACAATCAGCATCTTGCACCGTCATTGCCAGCGCCAGCGAAGCAATCCATGGAGCAAACGTCAGGAGTGGATTGCTTCGTCGCGTTCTCTCGTCGCAGAGACGGCGCGCGCAATTGCATCCGTACCTCCGCGATCTAAATCGCTGACGCACCATTCGACGTCGTCACTGCTTCCGCTGATAGAGTGAGTAATTGTCGCCCCGGATGAGCCAGGCTCGCCGCTTCTTATGGTCACTTTTTGTGGGGAGGGATGAAGACCGGCGATGAGTAGCGGATGACGCTCACGCCAAATTTCGCTACACAACTAGCGAATTCAATTTCCGACCGGTAACCAGATGCGAAACGGTTCAATGCCACGAATTTATGCTGGCGCTACCCTGTTGGTTCTAATATCCGCTCCGCTGCTGGCACTGGCTCAACCGATCGTCACTCCAGCCAGACCAATCGTCGCACCACTGCCTCGCGGCGCCGCTTGCCACGGCGGCATGAGCTTCGATCGCTTTCTGGCCGATTTGAAATCGCAGGCCGCGAAAGCCGGGGTCTCAGCGCGCGCGATCAGCGAAGCCTCGCCCTACCTCGTGTACGATCAAGGCATCGTCAATCGGGACCGAGGCCAGCGTGTATTCGGTCAGGTGTTCACAGAGTTTGCCGGCCGCATGGCGGCGAGCTACCGAATGCAGCAGGGACAAGCCCGAATCAGGACCTACGCAGCGGCGTTCGCCCGCGCCGAGAAGGAGTATGGCGTTCCGCCGGCGGTGATCGCCGCGTTCTGGGGACTGGAAAGCGATTTCGGCGCCAACATGGGCAATCTACCGACGTTGCGCTCGCTGGTATCGCTGGCCTATGACTGCCGCCGCTCCCAGATGTTTGCCGGTGAAACGATTGCCGCGCTAAAGATCATTGATCGTGGCGACCTCAGTCCCGCGGAGATGGTGGGCTCCTGGGCCGGCGAACTGGGACAAACGCAATTCCTGCCGACACACTATTTCAACTACGCGGTCGATTACGATAATGACGGCCACCGCGATCTGCTGCGCAGCCCTGCGGACGTGATCGGCTCGACAGCGAACTACATCGCGAGCGGCCTGAAATGGCGACGTGGCGAGCCCTGGCTGCAGGAAGTGCGTGTGCCGGCCGATTCCAGCTTCCCATGGGACAAGGCCGACCTCACGGTCCAGTTGCCGCGCTCCAAATGGTCCCAGTTGGGCGTCAGCTACGCGGATGGCAGGGCGCTGCCGAGTGACAACATGCCTGCATCGTTGCTGTTGCCGATGGGCCGCATGGGCCCAGCATTCCTGGCCTATGCCAACTTCGGCGTTTACACCGAATGGAATAACTCGCTGATCTATTCCACCACCGCCGGCTATCTGGCGACTCGTATCGCCGGCGCGCCGCCGATGCAGCGCCCCTTGTCGCGGGTCGCACAACTGCCCTTTCACGAACTGCGCGAGCTGCAGCAATTGCTGGTGCGCGCGGGTTTCGATGTCGGGAAGGTCGACGGCGTGATGGGCCAGCAGAGCCGCAGCGCGGTAAAGGCGATGCAGATCAAATACGGCCTGCCCGCCGACTCCTGGCCCACGACCGAGTTGTTGGCACGGCTGCGCGGATCTCGCGCACAGCCGCTTCCGCATGCGGCCACAGCGCAATAGAGCCGATTGCCCCGCGCTACGACGCAAGACGACGCAATCCATTGTTTTTCCCTGGAGAGTGTGGCTGGATCATTTTCGCCGAGTCCGTCATCGGACGCGCATGCGCGCGACCGGTTGGCTCACAATCATCTTAGCAACGAAAAGAGAAATGTATGTCTTTCCATGACACGACCGTGCCGGCGTTCCTCCAAATTCTCGGCAGCCTCAACGGAATCCTCACCAAAGCCGAGGCGCACTGCAAGTCAAAGAATATTCAGCCAGAGGTGCTGCTCGGCGCACGCCTATATCCAGACATGCTGCCGTTCACACGTCAAATTCAATTGGTTTGCGATTTCGCCGCGAAGAGCTGCGCGCGTTTGACGCAAGGCGAGGTGCCGACCACGTCAGATACCGAAACCAGTTTCGATGCACTGAAGCAGCGGCTCGCCAAAACCCTCGATTACGTCAAGAGCTTCAAGCCGGCGCAGTTCGATGGCGCCGAGAGCCGCGATGTCAGCTTTCCCGCCGGCCCCAATAACATGATGACGCTGAAGGGCCAGCAGTTCCTGAGCAACTTTGCGCTGCCGAATTTCTATTTTCACGCAGCCATCGCGCACGGAATCTTGCGCCACAACGGTGTGGAAATCGGCAAGCGTGATTTTCTGGGGGTGAGCTGAGCGCCAATGGACTAAGGGGCCCACACGCTGTTTCCTCATGGGGCCGACGTCGTGCGGGGCTAGTCTGCATATTACGAATAGCTCTCGGCTTGCCGCGACTGGTTGCAGTGCACACTTCACTCTGACTTGTTACTTCGACTTGTCAGTCAGACTTGCCTCGCCCGCCCCTGCCCTTCACAACGATAAATACCGAAAGCAATAACAATGAGCACCTCGTCCAAACTTCTCGAGCCGTACAAGCTTGGGCCCACCACCCTGCCAAACCGACTGGTGATGGCACCTCTGACGCGCAACCGAGCGGTTGCCGGCATGGTGCCGAGCCCGCTGGCGGTCGAGTATTACGGGCAGCGCGCTTCGGCCGGCCTGTTGATTACCGAGGCGAGCCAGATCTCGCAGCAGGGCCAGGGTTACCAGGATACGCCCGGCATCTATTCGAAAGAACAGGTCGCCGGGTGGCGCAAGGTGACGGAACGCGTGCACGGACGCGGCGGACGCATCTTCATTCAGATCTGGCATGTCGGCCGCATTTCGCACACGACACTGCAGCCGAACGGCGGCGCGCCTGTCGGGCCATCGGCAATCCGCGCCAAGGGCAAGACTTTCGTCGGCGGCACCTTTTCCGATATCAGCGAACCGCGAGCGCTCGCGTTAGAGGAAATCCCGGGGATCGTCGATGATTTCCGGCGCGCCACGGTGAACGCGATCGAGGCCGGCTTCGACGGCGTCGAAATCCACGGAGCCAACGGCTATCTGCTGGACCAGTTCGCCAAGGACGGGGCCAACAAGCGCACCGATGCCTACGGCGGATCGATCGAGAACCGCGCCAGGCTGATGCTGGAAGTGACGAAGGCCGTCGCTTCCGAGGCGGGACCCGAGCGGACCGGCATTCGCATTTCGCCTGTGACGCCGTCCAATGACATTTCCGATAGCGATCCGCAGCCGCTGTTTGAGCATATCGTCGATCATCTCAACGCGCTGAAGCTGATTTACATCCATGTTATCGAAGGCGCGACCGGCGGCCCGCGCGATGTTGCGCCGTTCGATTACCGCTCGTTGCGCAAGCGCTTCAACGGCGCCTACATCGCCAATAACGGCTATGATTTCGCGCTCGCCAACAAGGTGCTCGCGGCCAATGAGGCGGACCTGATCGCGTTCGGCAAGCTGTTCATCGCCAACCCGGATCTGGTCGAGCGTCTCAAGCGTGGCGCGCCCCTCAACGCGCCGGACAAGGCGACCTTCTATGGCGGGGACGCCAAAGGCTACACGGATTACCCGACCCTGAGCGAGGCGCTCGCTACACAATAGTCGGCGAGGAGCGGCTATAGATTAGCTCGCCTGACGCTCGCAGTAACGATCGAGAAAAAGGCCGGGATCGCTCTCGGCCTTCCTCTTTAGTGCCGACTTTCGATCGCTGGTCTCAGTTCAAGGAGGCCCGCTTCGGAGGCGTCGCCGGCCACGACTTGATCAGCGCGTCGTAGTCGATGGTTTCGCCCTTTGGCTTTTCATTCGCCAGCTTGCGCTGGGGCGCGATGGTCTTGTCCTTTTC
>JAICIT010000101.1 GCA_025960445.1 Bradyrhizobium sp.
CGTCCTCTGCTATTTAAGTACCAATGACTGCGCCGAGGAAATCGTTACCAGCTCGTCACTGGATCGCAGCGTGTCATTTCAGAGTTGCCTAACGGGTGGCCAAGCCGCACTTGCGCAGTGGAAGGATAGGCATCCGATCTATCGTTCCGAGACTTGGCACATCCAGCGTTATAAATGTGTACCCGGTCATTACGAGGCGAAAGTTCGAGTCTGACAGGGGCAGGTGGTCGGCCTCCAGATCGATATTCCCGCGAAAAGTTGCCGACGTATCGGTTGGCGACTCAGAACAGCGCGGCAATACGCGATTGGTCTGCGGATGAAGCTATAGAGCCTACACATTGACCAGACGTGTGCGATTGCCCGCCGGTTCCGCGCCGCAATTCCCTGGTGGCTTATTCACGGGCTCGCAGCTTTGTGGCTGCGAAAGAAGGCTTGGCGGAAAAAGCGCTTACCACGTCGCTTGTGGCAATTGAGGGGAACACCCACCTAATATCCAAGCGTTAGGCAAAAACCGCGAGAGTGGTCATCATGACGATTGACGACAAAACCAGAACGGAACTTGAGGCCGCGGTTTTTCGACGCCTGGTCGAACATCTGCGCTCCCGAACCGATGTGCAAAATATCGAGCTGATGAACCTCGCGGGCTTCTGTCGCAACTGTCTGTCGAACTGGCTCAAGGAGGCGGCCGATGCGAAAGGCATCGGCCTGAGCAAGGATGAGAGCCGTGAGGCAGTTTACGGCATGCCTTACGAGACCTGGAAGGCAACATATCAGGGCTCAGCCAGTGCCGAGCAACTCGCCGCAATGAAAAAGGCCTCGAGCGGGCATTGATCTCGCGCGCAAAGCTTGCGCGCGTCTGAACGACAAGCCACGTTCGATTCGGCGCGCGAACGCGATTTCTTGGCAAACATTTTTCTCCTGTGGGCGGCGCTGTGGATGAGCGCGATGTCGCCTTGACGCAAGGCGCTGCACTCTTGAGGGTCATTTGGGATGCGGTGCGTGGTGAAGCGTGCGGCGCTTCCACTTTCGCCTCAAACCCCTCAGTTCCATTCAGGAGTAGCCGATGGCCGTTTCTGCTGCCGCCGTCCAGGAAGCGCCCGCCACCAAATTCGCCAAAGACCAGCTCAAGGCCATCATCGAGCGTATCGAGCGGCTGGAAGAAGAAAAGAAGACGATCTCGGACGATATCCGTGACGTCTATGCGGAAGCCAAGGGCAACGGCTTCGACGTCAAGGCGCTGCGCGCGATCGTGCGGTTGCGCAAGCAGGACGCCAACGAGCGCGCCGAGCAGGAAACCATCCTGGAAACCTATATGCAGGCGCTCGGAATGCTGTGAGCCGCAGATTCGATCCGAAACAGGGTCGGATCACATCGTCTCGTCATCTGAGCCTGGCAGTGCGGAGTGATAATGCGCCGAAGCGCAAGCTCAGCGCAGTGATGCGGTCTGCGTGACAAAAGATTGGGTCGCAAGCCTTGCCGTAGCCGATCCGGTGAAACGGTCGCTGAGCATCCCCATCTGCGGATCGCCTGAGAACGCGATGACGATCGCAGCTTGAGGTTTGTCGAAGTACACCCGCAAAAGGCTCATATCGGCGTCGCCCATCACAGTGGTGTTCATCGAGGTACTTGCGCTCGGAGCCAAAATCATCACCCGCATCCAGAGATCGTTACCGCGAGAGGCGGCCGCAAGCCGCGTCGATGTTGCGATCAGATCGTCCTGACCCTGCGCTCCCTTGGCAACCACGGTGTCGATCGTGGTAGCGGCGGCCGCCACGCTGCGCAGGGAAGCGGAGCCGCGCAAGCCGCGGGGTATCGGGGCGCTCGCCGCGACCACGTTGGAATGATCAACCAGCGATGAGGCAGGCGGCGCGTAGGCCAGCGCCTGCAGCGGCGAGGAGATCGCGGCGGTGGGCTGCGGGTCGGCGGCGGCGAGCGCCCGGCTCGCTGCATTCGCCACGGCCTGAGCCGGCGTAACCTGTTTCGGCATTCCGTCCGCATCATCCCAGAAGCCGCGAGCATTGATGATGTCAGCGGGTGTTTGTGGTTTGGTCTCGGCTGTCTGGCTCGAAGGCGTCTGCTTGAGCGAGGGCTGAATCCCCTGCGCGTCGGCGGAGGCGAGCTGCAAAGTTCCGGCGATGCTGGGCTTTGCGCGCGGTATCGGCACGGGCTCAGTCGATTTGGCAGAAGCGTTGGAGGCGATCAGCCGCGGGGCAGCCTTTTCAGCAGCGCTTGTGCCTTCGTCTTCGTCATCGCTCGATTTGGATTTGAAGCTGAACAAGGCGGCGAAGAACCCGCGCGGCCCGCTCATGCTCGAGGCGTCGTCACCGCCGCGTTTTTCGATATCGGCGCGGGCAAGCTCATATCCGCTGAGCGGGTTGCCGTCGGACGGAATGTGCACGGTGCGCCCATCCGGGAAAACCCGCGCCAATTGATCATGCGTCATGCGCGGCCAGTGGCGGATGCTGCCGGTATCGAGGTGGACAAACGGAGATCCCGAGGTCGGATAGAATCCGACGCCGCCGCGTTGCAGGCGCAGTCCGGCGAACCGGATCTGCTCAAGCGGCACGTCCGGAATGAAGAAATCCATGGCGTGCCCGAGCATGTGCTGGCTGAAGCGCGCCACTCCGGAGGAACGGCGGCGAAGCATGGCGTTAGTGGCGGGCGAGCGATACGAGGAGATAATCTGGATCGGCTTCTTGGCGTCGACGTCGCGGTAGACCTCCCACAGGATGTCGAACAGATGACGATCCATGGTTGTCTGTTCCTGGGTGCGCCAATCGCGGAGATAGTGATTGAGCTGCTTTAGCGCCTCTTCGTCATAGCGGCCGTCGCGCTTGAAGGTGACAGTGAGGTCTTCATCGGAATGGGTGTGGTGGAACGAAAGCGTGCGGGTTTCGTTCAGCGCGGTCGCGTCGTGGACCGATCCGGCCCCAAGCAGGAGCAATAGGGAAGTCAGGCCGAGATGATACCCGGCCTTCGGCAGCGACAGTGATTTGAATTGGCGTGCGAAACCAGTCAGCACCAACAAGCCCACCCAGAGATGACCGACCAAAGAACTCGTCCGCTACCCCGCGCGGCGGAAGAGAGTTAATCCAGTCTTAATTCGGGCGGGTTAATTCACACTTAAACCCACCCCCCAAGTCAGGCTGAAGCTAACCCGGCGAGTATGGCGAAAAAGTGCCGCGGTTAAATGCTCTGGGAGCACGGGGAAAAGTCAAAAGGGCCTCGCCGGAAAGCGAAGCCCTTTTGATTGACGATCGATCGAATCGGACGGGCTAAGCTCCGCTCAGCGGGTGTACAGCCGACGAGTTGGCCTGGGCGGGATGGGAGCCGGCGGCGTCGGAATTCCAAACAGCCGATCGAAGAAGGACGGTCCGGAAGAATAGCTATTGTTGTAGCCACCGGACGGATAGCTGTTATCACTCGCGAAGTTCACGCCGGCCGGCAAATTGCCCACTGGATGGGAGTAGCTCGGCTGCGAGTGCGCGATCACGTTTTCCAGATCCTTATTTCTGGAATTGTGCAATAGCGCCACCATGGTGGCGTCGCGCCCATACACATCCCTTCGAAACTGCAGCTTGCCGGCATCATCCACAAATGCCGTCTGATACGTGATGTTGACCGGGATGGGCGTCGGAAACTTCAGATCGATTTCGCTGTGGCCGTACATGCTGCGGATTCGCTCCGGCGTGTAATGCTCATTCGGCATGGTGATGTTGAGCAAAGTCGCCGCGTATTGATCCGGATTCTGCACGCGCATGCAGCCATGGCTGAAGGCACGCTCTTCTTTGGAGAACAAATGCTTGTCGGGCGTGTCATGCTGATAGACGAGGAATTTGTTCGGGAAATTGAAGCGAATACGGCCGAGTGCATTGGCCTCGCCCGGCGGCTGCGAAATATGGATGCTGCCGTCGCGGGCGCGTTCGAGTTTCAGCCCCATGCGCTGCAGCACAGTGGGATCCTGCTGCAGGGCCGGGAGATATTCATTGTAGATGATTGATGGCGGGACGTTCCAGGTCGGGTTGACCGTGATGAATTTCATGGTCTCGGTCAAAAGCGGCGTCGCATGGATGCCGGGCTGTCCGGCGACCACTTTGGTGGTCCAGACCGGCGCACCGTTTTGCATCACCTTGAGCGTAAAGTCGGGGATGTTGAGAATGACATAGGCGTTGCCGACCGACGGCGCACCAAGCTGCCGCGGCAGCCAGCGCCACCGTTCCATATTGACGATCACGGTATCGATCTGGCGGTCGCGCTTCGGGCTGTTGATTGCCCTGATGGTTCGCTCGTCCAGAACGCCGGTGGGCTTCAGATCGGCGCCAGCCTGGAATTTGCGCACCGCCTCCGCGACCTTCGCATCGTAACGGGTATCGTGCGGATTTTCGGTGATGCCGAGCTTGGCGCGGAGCTGCGGCACGCGCGCGTCTTCCACCGCAATCGCCGGCTGCTTCTTGCCGTGCGCCGGCGTGAACTTGAGCGTCGGTCCTTCGGCGATCTGAATCACCGGGCCGCCACCTTGGCCGCGCAGCTCGGCCAGTTTCGCCTTCAATTCGCGATAGAGTTTGTGCGGCGGATTGTAGCTCTCAAGCGCCGCCGAAGCGTCCTTGGCGGAGGTGATATTCGCCAGCACTTCATTCGCATCGATCGGGTGTTCCGGATATTGAATGTCGCCGCTGACCTGAGACCAATGCATCCGGCCGCTCTGCGCCTGGCGGGCGTAATCCAGCATGCTGGCGGTCAGCTTTAGATCGGCTTCCGCGAGGACATCAGGATTGGCGCCAGCGGCAAAGTCCGGCACGGGATAATCGGAAGGATTCAAGCCGTCCGACGCTGCATCTTTCAATCTCGAAATCACTGCCTTGGCGGTTGGCGTCAACGTGCCGCCCTGGGTCCACAACGGCGCAAACTCACGCGCGTTGTAGAATTTCTCCACGGCGGCTCGCTCGGCCTTGCGGTCAAAATAGCGCACCGATTTCGCGCCCATTAATTCGCGCAGTTTCTCGGCCACCGGCTGATCCGCGGGCGCCACGTTGCTGGCAGCCTTGGTTGCTTCCTTCGGCGGCTCGGCGGCCGGTGCTGCAGCAGCCCCGGCGGGCGGCGCAACCGGCGTGGTGGTGGCGGTGTCCTTTTTACTGGTGTCAGCGTTGGTATCGCTGGGCGGAGCGGTGACGACATCGGACGGCTTGCTGGCAGGTGGCGGCTCGACTGCCTTCGCCGTCTCCTGCGCCGGCACCACGGTGTCGAGCTTGAAATCACCAATGCTCGGCGGCGGGAGATTTGCGGGTTCGGGGCGCGGGATCGCTGCATCAATTGCGAGTTCTGCGGCGCTGTTGCGAACGGGATCGGTCTGGGAGAATGCCGAAGTCGCGCAAACCGTGAGGAAGGTGGCGGCGACCGCCGTCAGTACGCGGTCAAATCCAGCACGGGTCTTCACACAGTCACGCATTGTCGCACCCCTTTTGGGCGAACTGCCCCGACATGGAACAGTTTCCTCGCTTCAGTCCGGACAGCTTTGGCTAAACCGTCGGTCTCATCGGATTTGAAACGCCATTCAGTAACGTTCGCAGCTAATGTTTGTTCTTTCCTGAACGCGTTCCAAGGCTTTTGTTTGGTACGCCTGCACGCAACCGTTCCGACGCCGACGTTACATGGGTGCCCCTCGAGCGGCCAGCGCTACGGGGACAACTCACGACAAACTGACTTCAAAGCACCCACTTTGCAACGGATTGCGCGGTTTTGCTACGCGCTTTCACCTTCGTCTGTCACCGCCAGGCAACGGTTGGACGCTTCCCGGGATTCGAAAAAACCGTCAGCTTCCGAGCGAAGGCTAGCCAGCATCGTTGGTGTCGCCCCGCATGGAATCATTGTCGGCGGTCTCATCCAGTTTTCGATACAGCGTGGAGCGCCCGATCTTCAGCCGACGCGCGACCTCGGACATCTGGCCGCGGTAGTGCGAGATCGCGAAGCGTATGATCTCGCTCTCCAGCTCTTCGAGTGGCCGCATCTCTCCGGCGTTGGTCAGCATGCCCAGCATCCCGGCGGCGGTTGCTGCGGGCGCAATCGGTATTTCAATACCGGAGACTAGTGTCGGTTCATTGGAATGAGATGCCGCGAGGACCAGAGGCTCGCCAACAGCGCTGGTTGTTTCCATGCCGGTGGGTAATTGCGCGGAGACTTGCGGAAAATCCGCTATCCCGAGCTGGTCATGATCGCTCATGACCACGGCGCGATAGACTGCGTTTTCGAGCTGGCGGATATTTCCGGGCCATTCAAGCTGCGACAGGTGAGCCATCGCCTCGCCGCTGATGCCGCTGATGTGCCGGTTTTCTTCGGCGCAGAACCTCGCGAGAAAGTGCCGCAGCAGATGCGGGATATCTTCGCGGCGCATCCGTAACGGTGGAATCGTCAGTGGCAGCACATGCAGGCGATAGAACAGGTCTTCTCGAAACTGTCCGTCTTTGACGCGCTCGAGCAGCTTGCGGTTGGTTGCCGAGATAATGCGGACATCGACCTTCACCGGCTTGCGTCCGCCGACTGCCTCTACGGCGTCCTCCTGCAGCGCCCGCAGCAGTTTGACCTGTGCTGCGAGGGGCAATTCGCTGACCTCGTCGAGGAAGAGCGTGCCGCCGGACGCCTCGACGAATTTGCCTGTGTGGCGGTCCGTGGCGCCCGTAAAGGCGCCCTTCTCATGACCGAACAGAATCGACTCCACCAGATTGTCGGGAATTGCGCCGCAATTGACGGCGACGAACGGCTTCGATTTGCGTTCTCCGCTGCCGTGGATCGCGCGCGCGAACAGCTCCTTGCCGACGCCGGATTCGCCTTCGATCAACACCGGTATGGTGGAGGCGGCCGCCTTTTGCGCGATCCGCAGCACGCCAGTCATGGCCTCGCTGCGGGTGATGATATCCGCAAAGGTCAAGCGGCCTTCGCGACTGTGACGGATGCGCTGCAGCTCGCCCTTTAGCGCGCTGGTGTTGAGCGCGTTGCGCAGTGAGACCTGCAACCGCTCGACGCCGACCGGCTTCACAACGAAATCCTGGGCGCCAGCGCGCATCGCCGAGACCACGTTGTCGATGCCGCCATGGGCGGTTTGCACGACGACAGGAATATTGAGGCCGGCTTCTCGCATTTTGGCCAGCACACCCATGCCATCGAGACCGGGCATCACCAGATCCAGCACCATGGCATCGATCGCAGGAGCATCCGCGCTGGTCAGCAGCGTCATGACTGCGTCGCCGCTATCGACGACCACGGTCTCATAGCCGCATTTCTGCACCATGTTTTCGACAAGGCGGCGCTGAACCGGATCGTCGTCCGCAATCAAAATGGTGGCAGCCATGGCTTTCCCCGCGCACTACAACTATCTGTCTCGAATCGGGGCACTCTCGCCGATGCCGATTAACGTGCTCTTAAACGTTGCCGTCCTGCCTTCGCCCCGCTTGCCGCATTCGATCGAACACAGGTTTCGTACAAGATGAACTCGCGCTCCGCTTCCGCTCTTCGCAAATCATCCGCTCAACGCAAGCCCACCAGCAAGAAAGCGTTAGCCAAATCCAAATCCGGAAAGCTGCCTGAATGGAACCTGGGCGATCTCTATTCCGGCATCGACGCGCCGGAAATCACACGCGACCTTGAAAAGCTGGACAAGGAATGCGTTGCGTTTGAGACCGAATATAAAGGCAAGCTCGCCGAACAGACGGCGCGCGAACAGGGCGGCGAGTGGCTCGCCGAAGCGGTAAGGC
>JAICIT010000102.1 GCA_025960445.1 Bradyrhizobium sp.
GAGGTTGGTCCATGGCCGGTGAAGATCGCGTCCTCGCCGGAGGCGCCAAATACATCGATTTCCAGACCGAACCGTCGCGCTATCGGCATTGGAAGCTTGCGGTGGACGGCGAGATCGCAACGCTGACGATGGACGTCGATGAGACCGGCGGGCTGTTCGAGGGCTACCAGCTCAAACTGAATTCCTATGATCTCGGCGTCGATATTGAATTGGCCGATGCTGTGCAGCGGCTGCGTTTCGAGCATCCCGGCGTCAAGGTCGTGGTGCTGCGTTCGGGCAAAAACCGGGTGTTCTGCGCCGGGGCCAACATTCGCATGCTCGCCGGCGCGACGCATGCTCACAAGGTCAACTTCTGCAAATTCACCAACGAGACCCGAAACGGGCTGGAGGATTCCAGCGCAAATTCCGGGCAGCGCTTCATTACCGTGGTCAACGGCACCGCGGCCGGAGGCGGTTATGAACTGGCACTCGCGACCGACCACATTATTCTTGCCGATGACGGTGCGGCGGCGGTGGCGTTGCCGGAACTGCCGCTGCTGGCGGTGCTGCCGGGCACCGGCGGGCTGACGCGGGTGGTCGACAAGCGCAAGGTGCGCCGTGACCGCGCCGATTATTTCTGCACCATCGAGGAAGGCATCAAGGGCAAACGGGCGGTGCAGTGGCGCCTTGTCGACGAGATCGTGCCGAACAGCAAGCTTGAGGCCAAAGTCTCCGAGCGCGCCAGGCAATTCGCAGCCGCCTCGAAGCGTGACGGCAACGGCAGCGGCATTTCGCTCACGCCGCTGAAGCGGAATTTCGATGACAATGGCGTCCGCTATGGGCTGGTCAGCGTCGATATCGATCGCGCCCAGCGCATCGCCACGATTTCGATCAAAGCGCCGGACGCGCCGCCGCCCAACGATATCGACGGCGTGATCACGCAAGGGGCTTCGTTCTGGCCGCTGCAGGTCGCGCGTGAGCTCGATGACGCGATCCTGCATTTGCGGATCAATGAACTCGAGACCGCCATGCTGGTATTCAAGTCGCACGGCGATCGCGCCAACGTGCTCGCCTGCGATGCACTGCTGGAAGCCAACAAATCGCATTGGCTGGTCAACGAAATCCGACAATACTGGAAACGCGTGCTCAAGCGGATCGACGTCACCTCGCGCACGCTGGTGACCCTGATCGAGCCGGGCTCGTGCTTCGCCGGCACTTTGGCCGAACTCGTGTTCGCCGCCGACCGGTCCTATATGCTGATCGGCCAAAAGCAAGGTGACAACCGCGCGCCGCCGGCCATCGAACTCACGCCGATGAATTTCGGTCCATATCCGATGAGCCACGGCCTCACCCGGCTGCAATCCCGCTTTCAGGCCGATGTTTCTGATCTGGACCGCGCGCGCGAGAAAATCGGCGAGGCGCTCGATGCGGAGCAGGCTGAACAGCTCGGTCTGGTGACGTTTGCGCTCGACGATATCGACTGGGATGATGAGATCAGGGTGTTTCTCGAGGAGCGCACCAGCTTCTCGCCCGACGGCCTTACCGGGATGGAAGCCAATTTGCGTTTCGTCGGTCCGGAAACGATGGAATCGAAAATCTTTTCACGCCTGACCGCGTGGCAGAACTGGATCTTCCAGCGACCCAACGCGGTTGGGGAGAACGGCGCTCTTCTCCGTTACGGCACCGGCCAGAAGCCGCAGTTCGACATGACCCGAGTTTGAAAAATTTAGTCGCGTGAGGACCGGGCTGATCCGGCCTAGAGAGTTCGAGCGAGGAGCACGCCATGAACGTCAACGTCATGAACGTCGATTACTCAACCAAGATTCCGAACAACGTGAATCTAAACGAGGATCGGCAGGTGCTGAAAGCCCTCGAAGGCTGGCATCCCGGTTACATGAACTGGTGGACCGACATGGGGCCGGACGGTTTCCAGCAATCGCTGGTCTATCTGCGCACCGCCTATTCGGTCGATCCGCGCGGCTGGGCCAAGTTCGACTATGTAAGGATGCCGGATTATCGCTGGGGTATTCTGCTTGCGCCCCAGGAAGAGAACCGCGTCATTCCGTTCGGTCAGCACTATGGCGAGCCCGCCTGGCAGGAAGTACCGGGCGAACATCGCGCGATGTTGCGCCGGCTGATCGTGATCCAGGGCGACACCGAACCGGCCTCGGTCGAACAGCAGCGCCATCTCGGCAAGACCGCGCCCTCACTCTATGATCTGCGTAATCTGTTTCAGGTCAATGTCGAGGAGGGGCGTCATCTGTGGGCGATGGTTTATCTGTTGCAGAAATATTTCGGCCGCGACGGCCGCGAGGAAGCGGATGAGTTGTTGCGCCGCCGCTCTGGCGATGCCGATAGTCCGCGCATGCTGGGCGCCTTCAACGAGGCGACGCCGGATTGGCTATCGTTCTTCATGTTCACCTACTTCACCGATCGCGACGGCAAGATGCAGTTGCATAGCCTCGCGCAATCCGGCTTCGATCCGTTGTCGCGCACCTGCCGCTTCATGCTGACCGAAGAGGCGCACCACATGTTCGTCGGCGAGACCGGCATCAGCCGGATCGTGCAGCGAACCTGCGAGGCGATGCGGACCGCCGGGATCAGCGATCCCGCCGATATCACCAAAGTTCGCGCGCTCGGCGTCATCGATCTGCCGACCATCCAGAAAAAGCTGAACCTGCACTACACGCTGTCACTCGACCTGTTTGGCTCCGAAGTGTCGACTAACGCAGCGAACGCGTTCAATGCCGGCGTCAAGGGCCGGTATCATGAGACCCAGATCAAGGACGATCACCGGCTGCAGAATGACACCTATCCGGTGCTCAAGCTGGTCGACGGGCAGATCAAGCTTGTCGACGAGCCGGCGCTGACCGCTTTGAACATGCGGCTGCGCGACGACTATACGCAGGACTGCGTCAAAGGGCTGTTGCGCTGGAACAAGATCATTTCGCTCGCCGGATATGATTTCAAGCTGAGCCTGCCGAATGTCGCGTTCCATCGCCAGATCGGCGAGTTCAGGGATGTCCATGCCACGCCGGAAGGCGTGCTGATCGATGATGCGACCTGGAACAAGCGCAAGGGCGACTGGCTGCCGTCTGCGGACGACGGCGACTTCATCGCGTCGCTGATGACGCCGGTCACCGAGCTCGGCGGTTACGCGCCGTGGATTTCACCGCCCAAGGTCGGGATCGACAACAAGCCCGGCGATTTCGAATACGTGAAAATCGAAACCTGACGACTGGCGAACCGCCGGGTGGGCGCCTGGAGCCTGATCGGTTCTGATTGAATCGGAATCAGGCTCAACCTTATTTCTTCTGACGCGTTTTTCTTCACGCGAACCGGCGTCCCACTTCGTTCGAAAACGCTCTAATCCCAGCCGTCGCCCTTGATGCCGGGATTGGCATAGACGATGCCGCCATCGACCGCGATGGTGGCGCCAACCACATAATCTCCGGCTCGCGAGGCGAGGTAGATCGCGGCCCCCGCCATGTCCTCGTCGGTCCCGATACGGCCCGAAGGCACGCGTTTCGAAACTTCATCCGAGTGATCGCGCGCTGCCTTGTTCATGTCCGATTTGAACGGCCCCGGCGCGATTGCCGTCACCACGATATGGTCTTGAATCAGCTTCACCGCCATTCGACGGGTCAGGTGGATCAAACCCGATTTACTGGCGGCATAGGAATAGGTCTCCATTGGGTTGACGAACACGCCATCGATCGAGGCGATGTTGATCACCTTGGCGGGTCTATCGGCGCTTGCGGCAGCGCGCAGCGGCGCCGCGAGCGCCTTGGTGAGAAAGAACGGCGTCTTCAGGTTGAGGTTCATCACCTTGTCCCAACCGCTCTCCGGAAACTCGTCGAAATCAGCGCCCCACGCCGCGCCGGCATTGTTGACCAGAATATCCAGTTTGGGTTCGCGCTTCTTGATCTCGGACGCCAGCATCTCGATGCCGGCCATGCCTGAAATATCGATGGGCAGCGCAATGCATTCGCCGCCATACTCGGCTGTCAATTCCTTGGCCGTAGCCTCGCATGGGCCGGCCTTGCGCGCGGTGATGTAGACTTTGGACGCCCCCTGGCTGAGGAAACCGCCCGCGATCATCTTGCCGATGCCGCGCGATCCACCCGTTACCAGCGCAATTCGGCCCTTGAGCGAAAACAGATCCTTGAACATGTCGCGTCCCCTTGGGTTTGCGCATGTTCTGGGCGCGGCGGCTCAATGAGTCAAGCAAGGGGCAAGCAGAGCGGAGTCAGGCCGCGTCAACGCGGCGGAAGCCGTTCCACACCGCGGTTGCTGCGCCGGAGGTCAGCACCGGCAGAACCCGCAAGTACTGGTAATTGCCATTCAACGAGACACGCGGAAGCGCGGTCGGGTGATCGGCAGACTTGGTGAAAATCATGCCGGGTCGCGTCGTTACCGCGGTTTTCAAACCGGCGTTACGGGCAAGCGCGAACTCGCGGGCGGCGGCTGCAGTCCTATCGCCATATGGATAAGCAAAATGTTCGACCGGACGCTTTAGTGCATCCTCGATGCGTGAACGGCTGATCGCGATTTCCCGGCTCGCGTTCGCCTCGGTTTGTTTGGCGAGGTTACAATGCGTGATGGTATGGGCGCCGATCGTGACCAGCGGATCATCGGCCAACGATTTAAGCTCATCCCAGGACATGCAAAGATCGCGCGATACCGCAGTTTCATCGACCCCATGCAGCGCGCACAACGCCGCCATCTCGCGGCAAATATCCTGATCGCCGGGCAAACAGCGAAGCCAACGGCGCAAGCGTTCGAACGCGATCTGCTTGGCTGCCGGCGCGTGAACGTCGATGCGCCTGGCAACTCCATCGATCGCCACTTCGAGTTCGCTTGCCTTTGCGATCACTTTCTCCAGAGTGATCCACCAAAGCTTGCCGATACCTTCAGCGAAGTCGCTGACTGCATATACGGTAAACGGTGCGTCGAATTCCCTCATGACTGGCAGCGCGAAATCCCTGTTATCGCGATAACCGTCGTCGAAGGTGAAGCAAGCAAAGCGCCGCGAAAAGTCGCCTTCGCGGAGTCGTCGATGCATCTCATCCAGGGTGATGATGTCGATGCCGTGCGAGCGCAGGTGCAATAACATCGACCGCAGAAAATTCGGTGTGATCTCAAGGTGCCGATTGGGCCGAAACTCGGACCGGTTGGGCGGGCGGACATGGTGCATCGTGAAAATGGCGCCTACACCCCCGAAAATCGGTCGCAGCAGATGATGCGTACCGGTGTAGTAGAGCGCTGCCAGGCCGGCATGGATCAGGTCGTCTCGAAATTGATTCATTCGGATGGCCGGCCCATTCGGATTCAACCACCGAAAGTACGGGGAAACCGCTGAACAAATAATTAGTGGCCACATTGCACGATGGCCCGAAATTGTCCCTATTTCCGGTTTGACAGCCCTCCAAGGGTTTGTTTTCTCTCTTTTTTGTTTCTCTCTCTTTCTCTCTCTCTCTCTCTCTCTCTCCGAAGTTCGTGGCGCGGTGCCGCAACACTTACGGGCTTTGGAAACGGGGCGGCAGGGCCCTGTGGGATATCGAATGCACGGACTTTTCAGGTGGAGCAGCAAATGGTGGCCGGGCGTTATCCCATTGGCCATCGTTTGGGCGTTGGCAGCCTGGATCAGCACCTCTCCGATGGAAGCCGATCTGGCTGCCCGCTCCAACGCCGCGCTCAAGGATACCCTGCTCGACCAGACGAGCATCGAGGTCTCTGGTCGCGACGTCACCTTTACGGCCAATGCCTTCTCTGAAGACGGCCGACGAAGCGCCGTTGCCGTCCTCCAATCCGTAGCCGGCGTGCGGCTCGTCAATGACGAGTCTCGCCTTGTTCCAGAGGCCAAGCCGTTCGTGTGGTCGGCGGAGCGGGATGTTGCCAGAGTCACCCTGAGCGGCAATTCGCCGCTGCCCGCTACCAAAGGCAAACTGCTCGATGCGGCTCGCGCAACCCTTGCCGGGGTCGAGGTCGTCGACCAAATGAAACTGTCGCGTGGCGCGCCGCCCCGTTTTGATACCGCGGCTCTGCTGCTGGTTGAGCAGATCGGCAAGCTAAAGGATGGCAAGGTCATTCTTTCCGATAACAGCGTCACGCTCTCCGGCATGGCGCGCGATCTCGGTGGGCGCGAAGCGATCGCGGCGGCACTGAAAAATTTGCCCGATGGCTTCTCGGTGGCGGCGAACGATATCAAAGCGCCGCCTTACGTCTTCCAGGCAAACAAGGATCCTGTAACCGTAACGCTGACCATGAGCGGCTATGTGCCGGACAACAATGTCCATGCCACGATCGCCGCAGCCGCAGCGCGCAAGTTCTTCGGCGAAAAGATCGTCGACAATGTCAAGGCAAGCATGGGCGCGCCCTCCAGATTCCTGAACGCGGTGGTGCCTGCGCTGGGTGCTTTGTCGCGGCTCTCGACGGGCACGCTGGTCGTGACCGATCGCGAGGTGAAAATTTCGGGCGACGCATTGTACGAAGCGGCGGTGCCGCAGATCCGCGCCAGCCTCGCCAAGGATTCACCGGAGGGTTGGCAGATCACGACCGAGCTTTCGGTCAAGCCCGCTGCTGCCCCCGTCGACCCCGGCGTATGTCAGCAGCTATTCTTGGAGTTGCTGGCCAAGGGAAAAATCCGGTTCGAACCCGGGCGCGCCAGCATCGATCCGGATTCGGCGGGGCTGCTCGATCGGCTGATCGAAATCGCGATGCGCTGTCCCACCGCCAACATCGACATTGCCGGGCACACCGACGCCGATGGCGAGGATGCTTTCAATCAGGCGCTATCGGAGAAGCGGGCGCAGGCAGTGACGGACTATCTGGTTAAGGCAGGGCTGCCCGCCGGCCGTTTCACGGCGCTGGGCTATGGCAGTTCGCAGCCGGTTGCGTCAAATGACACCGATGAAGGCAAGGCACAAAACCGGCGCATCGAGTTCCTGGTGAGATAGCATGGGATTTCTGGTGATATTCAATTGGAGCTGGCTGCTGCTTTCGGTCCTGCTGGGCTTCGCCATGGGCTGGATCGCGGTGGTTCATCGAGGCCGGGGGGTATCGAAGCGCACGTCTCAATGGCTGGCGTTGTTAGCCGTTGCGGTGGTTGCAGCCGCGCTGGCGCACCTCATTCCCGGCCGGCCGGGTTACTGGCTCGATCTCGCGATGCTGATATTTGCAATGTACATCCTGGGCTGCGCGGCGGGATCGTGGTTGCGCGAGCGGGTACTCGCGCGGGTGACGCCGACGTCGTGAATTCCTATAGCCACGGCAGGACGTGAGACATGGCCTCTGCAGCTCATTATCGGATGTTCAGCCATTACAATGCCTGGGCAAACGGTCGGATCTACGATGCCGCGGCGCGGCTCAGCACGGAACAATATCGCGCCGATCGCGGGGCTTTCTTCAAATCGGTCCACGGCACACTGAACCATCTGTTGGTGACGGACAGGCTATGGATGAAGCGATTTACCGGCGAGGGTCAAGCGCCGGACAGGCTGGATGCGATCCTGTTCGAAACCTTGGAGGAGCTGCGTGCAGCGCGCGAGGCCGAGGATCGGAGGATCAACCAATGGGTGGAAGGCTTGGATGACCGGCGGATCGCCGCAACGATCAAATATCGGCGCGTCTCATCCCCTGAGGAGTTTGAGCAGCAACTGTCGCTTGCGCTGGCGCATTGGTTCAATCACCAGACCCATCACCGCGGGCAAGTGCATGCCTTGCTGACGGGGCTCGTTGGCAAAGCGCCGGA
>JAICIT010000103.1 GCA_025960445.1 Bradyrhizobium sp.
CGGCAAATACCGGGCTGTCCGACGTTGCCAGCGAGGAGGGCAGATAGCCCATTGCGACCGGCGCATTGAGGCTCGGGCCAAACCCGCCGGAGGTGACCGCGCCGATCTGCTCGGATGATGTTTTATCGGCAAATAACGACGTGCCCTCACGGACCGGCGCGCGCCCCTCCGGCTTGAATCCGAGTCGTCGGCGCGGAGCACCCCGTTCAAGCTGATCCATAATTTTCTCGGCACCGGGAAAACCGCCGGCCCGCGCGCCGCCGCGGCGACGGCTCTTTTGTATCGACCATTCGAGCGCCGCTTCCACCGGTGTCGTGGAGGTGTCGATATCGTGCCCATACAGGCAAAGCCCGGCTTCCAGTCGCAGGCTATCGCGCGCGCCCAATCCGATCGGCAGCACGTCGGTGTTTGCGAGCAGAGTTTCTGCAAGGCTTTCGACGCGCTCGGCCGGAACCGAAATCTCGAAACCGTCCTCGCCGGTATAGCCCGAGCGCGAGACGAAACATTCGATGCCATCGATACGCCGGGGACCTGCGTCCATGAATCGCATCGACGCAACGTCCGAACAAAGTTGTGCCAGTACCGATTCCGCTTTCGGCCCCTGCAGCGCGATCAGCGCGCGACCGGAAAGCGGCTCGATCACGCAAGCGTCTTCGAGGGAAGCGCGCAAATGCGCCTCGTCGGCGGCTTTGCAGGCGGCGTTGACGACCAGAAACAGGTAGCTACCGAAATTGGCCACCATCAGGTCATCGAGAATGCCCCCGGCTTCATTGGTGAACTGGGCGTAGCGTTGCCGTCCCGGCGCAATCGCGAGAATGTCTTGCGGTACCAGCCGTTCCAGCGCCAGTGCCGCATCCGCCACCTTGCCGGATTTCGGACGGAGTACGATCTGGCCCATATGCGAAACATCGAACAGGCCGGCGCTGCTGCGGGTATGAACATGCTCCCGGAGCACGCCGGTCGAGAATTGTACCGGCATCTCGTAGCCGGCAAACGGCACCATCTTCCCGCCGCTGGCCACGTGCAGCGCGTGCAGTGGCGTGCGTTTCAGCGGGGATTGCACGGAAGATTGGTCGTCGCACGCAAGCATCGCCGGGCCCTCGCGTTCCCTCGGGGATGATCCCCTGGAAACCATCGAAGCCCCATCTGTCGCTGTGCCTGAGAGTATTATCCCGTCGGCGGACGCGTCCGGGCGAAAGCCCGTCGGCGTCTCTTTCCAGATGCTAGCAAGTCACGCGGTCCGTTTGCCTGAGAGTTTCCGGGGCGGTTGCTCCTTCGGCGCCGGCTGCCTGAGCCGATCTCTCCCGACGTGACAGTCTTTAACAGATAGGAGGAGAACACAGCCGCGCCAAGGCGTCAACGCGCCGCCGGCAGCTATCAACGGTCTCGATAGCGCTGCCATGCCTGGCGGCAGGAACTTCAAGTGGCGGCAACGGTGGTGCTGGCAACCCCCTGATCTACTGCACACTTTGTGGACACCGCTAATCCCCTTGTCTAAAAGCGGGGCGCGGGAGAACGGGCGCCATTTGGCGTTATACCCGGCGGGTTTGCGATTGGACTGACATGAGCGGCGTTAACGAGATCAGGTCGAGTTTTCTGAAGTTCTTTGCCGATAACGGCCACGAGATCGTGCCGTCGTCGCCGTTGGTTCCGCGCAATGACCCGACGCTGATGTTCACCAACGCCGGCATGGTGCAGTTCAAGAACGTCTTCACCGGCGTCGAGAAGCGGACCTATCAGCGCGCCACCACGTCGCAGAAATGCGTGCGCGCCGGGGGCAAGCACAATGACCTGGACAATGTGGGCTACACCGCCCGGCATCACACGTTCTTTGAGATGCTCGGCAACTTCTCGTTCGGCGACTATTTCAAGGATCGGGCGATCGAGCTGGCCTGGAATCTGGTCACCAAGGAATTCGGCCTGCCAAAAGACAGACTGACGGCGACGGTCTATGTCGACGACGATGAGGCGTTCAATCTCTGGAAGAAGATTGCGGGATTGCCGGAGTCCCGCATCATTCGCATCGCCGGCTCGGACAATTTCTGGCAGATGGGCGACACCGGCCCGTGTGGGCCGTGCTCCGAGATTTTCTACGACCATGGCGACAAGATCTGGGGCGGTCCTCCAGGCTCTGCCGAGCAGGATGGCGACCGCTTCATAGAGATCTGGAATCTCGTCTTTATGCAGTTCGAGCAGTTCGAAGGGGGCGTGCGCAATCCGCTGCCGAAGCCCTCGATCGATACCGGCGCGGGTCTTGAGCGCCTCGCCGCCGTATTGCAAGGCAAGCACGATAACTACGACATCGATCTGTTCGTTGCACTGATCCGCGCTATTTCCGAATTGACCGGCGCTGATCCGCAGGGCGAGCAGAAAGCTTCATTGCGGGTGATCGCGGATCATCTGCGCGCGTCCTCATTCCTGATCGCGGATGGCGTGCTGCCGTCGAACGAAGGCCGCGGCTACGTGCTGCGCCGGATCATGCGCCGCGCGATGCGTCACGCGCAGTTGCTCGGCGCCAGGGATCCCCTGATGCATCGATTGGTATGGGCACTGGTGCGCGAGATGGGCCAGGCCTATCCAGAGCTGGTGCGAGCTGAAAGCCTGATCGAAGAAACCTTGAGGCTGGAAGAGACCCGTTTTCGAAAGACGCTGGAGCGCGGCCTGTCGATCCTCGATGAAAAAAGCGGATCGCTCAAAAAGGGCGACATGTTCGATGGGGAGACGGCGTTCACATTGTACGACACTTATGGTTTCCCGCTCGACCTCACACAGGATGCGCTGCGCAACCGCGGGGTCAGCGTCGACGTCGCCGCCTTTTCCGATGCAATGGACCGACAGCGGGCAAAGGCGCGCGCGGCGTGGGCTGGCTCCGGCGATACCGCTACCGAAAACGTATGGTTTCCGCTGCGGGAGAAACTCGGCGCATCGGAGTTTCTGGGCTACGAGACCGAGACCGCCGAGGGAGTGGTGGCGGCGCTGGTAAAGGACGGCAAACAAGTTGAAAGCCTCAAAGCGGGCGATAGCGCTGCGATCGTGCTCAACCAGACGCCGTTTTATGCCGAATCCGGCGGACAGGTCGGCGACACTGGCGTGATGACAGGCGAGGGCGCGAGGTTTCGCGTCACCGACACCCAGAAGAAAGCCGGCGATCTGTTCGTCCATATCGGCACGGTCGAGCAGGGCACGCTAAAACCGGGCACTCCGCTATTGCTCGAAGTCGATCATGCCAGGCGCTCCTCGATCCGCGCCAACCATTCCGCGACACACTTGCTGCACGAAGCCTTGCGCCAAGTGCTTGGCGATCACATTGCGCAACGCGGCTCACTGGTGGCGCCCGACCGGTTGCGCTTCGATTTCGTTCATCCCAAACCGATCACGGCGGACGAATTGAGCCGGGTCGAGGATATCGCGAACGATGTGGTGCTGCAAAATGACGAGGTCACGACCCGGCTGATGGCCGTGGACGATGCCCGGGATGCCGGCGCGCGGGCATTGTTCGGCGAGAAATACGGCGACGAAGTCCGCGTGGTCTCGATGGGCAAGACCGCGCGCGACCATGGCAGCAATGCACTGGGCTGGTCGGTGGAATTGTGCGGCGGCACCCATGTGCGCCGGACAGGCGACATCGGCCTGATCTCGGTGACTGGCGAAAGCGCCGTTGCGTCAGGCGTTCGCCGCATCGAGGCGCTGACCGGCAATCATGCCCGGAGGCACGCCAACGAGACCATGGCGCTGGCGCGGACGGCGGCAAATGAGTTGCGCACCACGCTTGATGAGGTGCCGGCGCGCATCGCCGCCTTGATGGAGGAGCGCAAGCGGTTGGAACGTGATTTGTCGGACGCGCGCAAGAAGCTTGCGCTCGGCGGCGGCGCGTCGGTCTCGAATAGCTCGGCGGGCGCCGCCGGCGTCCGTGAAGTGGGCAACGTCAAGCTGCTGGCGCGCTCGGTCGAGGGCATCGAGATGAAAGATCTCAAAAGCCTCGCCGATGATGGCAAGAAGCAGCTCGGCTCCGGCGTGGTCGCGATCGTCGGGGTCACCGGGGACGGAAAGGCCGGCGTGGTTGTCGGCGTTACCGCCGATCTGACCTCGCGGTTTAATGCAGTCGATCTCGTGCGGGTGGCATCCGAGGCGCTCGGCGGCAAGGGCGGGGGCGGGCGGCCGGACATGGCGCAGGCCGGCGGTCCCGATGGCGCCAAGGCGAACGCGGCGCTCACGGCCATCGAAAAAGCAATAGCCGGCGCTTAGCCCGCCAGCATTTCGGGTCGCTACCGATCTTCATTCTGTCAGGCCGGCGTGTTAGTCGCCCGATGCCTCATCCTGATGAGGATCGAAGCCGCCGCCAACCGGCTGACATAATCTCGGCCTGCATGGTTCGAGACGGGCCAAGCGCGCTTCCTCACGATGAGCGAAGAACGGGTTGCTGCCGCAGCACGAGCGCGCTTGGCCCGCATCGCCGCGCAGGTCAGTCGGTGGCACGCAGGCGCAGATCGGGAAGCGCGATGCTGTCATTCAATCGGGCGGCCAGGAACACCACGCTCTTGCTCGACTGCTTGCTTTCTGCCGCCAGCGCCTCCAGCACGCATTGATTGCGATATTTACGGTGAGCAAATAGCCACTGCCGTTCATTGGCGAAACCGAGCACAGGCTGCGGGATCACACCCTCATGCTGCTGGTATTCGTTCTTGACGTCCAGCATGGGATGAGAACTGACCGTGTCAGCGAACATGCCAAGCAGCACCAGTGCCATGGCCCATTTAAAGCGATCATCAAACATGAGCCGTCCTTCAACGAATCAATTGGGGTTGCCGTTCTAAAAGAAGTCTCAGCCGATCACCATCTCAAATCTGAGCCGTCCGTCCTTGTCGGAGTAGAACATGCCAGAGAGAGTGCCTTCGGATGGTAGAACGGAAAAGTGCTCGATCGGCGCCTTCATCGAATATGTAAAACTGCAATAATATCCGGGTGTCCCGTTCTGGTGACACGAATGCTTCTTGAACGCGAGGAATTCAATTTCGGAAAGCGGCCTGGTTTCGACTTTCGCGTAGAATTCGCTGAACGGGCGCGCCATCTGCAATTCAGTCGGTTCTGCGTTCGGCTGTTCGCCGCACGCAGCGAATGCAAGCATTCCTGCCAAACTTGACACAATGAACAACGGATACGTTCGCACAATTTCACCTGGCCGCTTATAGCGGCCCCGACATATCCGCTTGCTCTTGACAAGGTCTTAACCAGCAAGGCGCTGTGACACCCAACGACGTTGAATCAATCTTTATGCATGGCTGGATTGTTCAGCTCGATCAGGTGCGCGCCCGAATCGCAGCGGAGCGCGAAATTTTAATCAAAGGCGTGGGATATCTGGCCGGGCGTTGGTGCTGGATTTCACGCGCTGCCGAGCGTGCCGGACGCGCAGGCATGGCTATCGGCAGCCATCACTCAGGCAACCCGAGCTTTCGAAGGTTCTCCGCCATGCGCTCGAGCGCGGTGGGAGAAAACACCATGGCCTGCTTGAATTTTGAAATGGTCAGATCGGGATAGCTGCGCATCAACTCGGCATAGGCCTGTCGCGCCTCTTCCATGCGGCCGGCGCCCGAAAGACACGCCGCGAGGTTGCGATATATCCAGCGGGCATTCGGCCGTTCCTGCAGAGCTCGCCGGTACAGCGCCGCGGATTGGTCGTACTCCTGCAATACTTCATGCGACGAGCCGATGCCTACGTAATTGTTGAAATTGATCGGGTCGATCGGACTGAGCCGCAGCGCCCGTTCGAAGTGTTCGATGGCTTTTCTGGGCTGGTCAGCATAGCACTCCACCCATCCCAGCCGGCTCCACGCCCACGCAGCATTGGGATCGAGCGTCACCGCGCGCTCAAGCAGCACACGCGCAGTGCCGTGATTACGCAGGAACGTATGTACGGCGCCAAGGACCGCCAGGACGATCGGATCATCGCCGCTCATCTGGGCTGCCTGCTCGGCGAGCAATTGCGCCCTTCGTTGGCTCTCGGCGATGTCATCAGCCCAGTTGTAAACCGAGCGCTGGGCGTGACACCAACCGGCTAGCGACAAGGCCAGCGGGTATTTGGGATCGATCGCGAGCGCCGTCTCAAGAAGTTCGATCGCCTTGGCGCTTTCTTCCTTTTCAAGCGCCCAGACGTGAGGCATCGCACGCATCGTATAGTCATAGCTGCCGAGGTCTTGCGGCCGCTTGCGGCGCGAGCGCTCGATCTCGGCGATACGAACGGAAGGCTGCAGCGCGCCCGCGACCTGCTCGGTTATGCGATCCTCAAACTCAAAGAACTCGTCCATCGTGCCGTCGAAGCGCGAACTCCAGACGTGCGCACCCGCTTCCGTCTCGATCAGCTGAACGATGATACGCAAGCGATTGCCAAATTTCTGCACGCTGCCTTCCAGCAGGTAAGCAACGCCTAATTCCCTGCCTATCTCACGCGCATCTCGCGCGCGGCCCTTGTAGGTGAATGCCGAAGTCCGCGCGATCACGAAGAAGGAGCGGATGCGCGAGAGCGCCGAGGTTATTGCCTCGACGATGCCATCGGCGAGGAAGTCCTGGCCCGGCTCCGCTGACATGTTGTCGAACGGGAGTACGACGATAGACGGTTTGTCGGGAAGGGCTAGTTGATGAACCCGGGATGGCAACGACGAGAACGACGGGGCAGCGTTACCTTGATCTCCAAACCGCAGGCGCCATGATCGCATCGGCTCGGCGATATTCTTGAGCTCCTGCAGCCCCATGTCGTCAAACCTGACATCCAGCTTGCCGCGAATTTGCCGTTGCGCGTCGTCCGAGATGCAGATGCCACCTGGTGCGGCGATACCCTCCAGCCGTGCTGCGATGTTGACGCCATCTCCGAAGATATCGTCCTCGTCGATGATGATATCGCCGACGTGAATACCGATCCGAAATTCGATCCGGCCATCTGGAGGCACGGCCGCGTTTTCCTTGGCCATAGCTTGTTGAAGCTCCACCGCGCAGCGAATTGCATCGACAGCGCTGGCGAATTCGACCAGCATGCCATCGCCGCTGGTCTTGACAATGCGGCCGCGGTGGGCGGCGAGGGCGGGATCGATCAGCGTCTTTCGCAGCGCCTTCAGTTGCGCAAGCGTGCGCTCCTCATCACGACCCATCAGCCGGCTATACCCGGCGACATCTGCCGCCAGCACAGCCGCTAATCTCCGTTCCACCCGCTGGTTGAGCAAAGAAAGCCCCTATCGGTCGGTGAAACCTCACCCGCCCTAATCTGGCCGCTCAATCTACTCGATACAATGTCCGAGAAGGCTTGTCGGCGCAATAAATCCCATCGCGTTTGGGATGCTTCGCAACGACACTGGCGCCATTCGGAGCTCGGCGATTGCAATTTGCGGCCCGCTTGCCGAGCACTGGTAATCGGGATAATTTTTCAAAATCGACGGGCTATGTGTCTCGAGAAAACGAAACATTGGAGGGGCGGCATGGGACGAATTTTCCAAAACATCGTCGAGACCGTTGGCAACACGCCTGTGGTGCGCATCAATCGTCTGGCGCCGACCGGAGTAAACCTGTTCGTCAAGATCGAAGCCTTCAACCCTCTTGGTTCTGTGAAAGATCGATTGGCGCTTGGTGTGATCGAGGCCGCCGAGAAATCGGGAGAACTCAAGCCCGGACAGACGGTCATTGAGGCCACAAGCGGAAATACCGGAATTGGTCTTGCGATGGTTTGCGCGGCCAAGGGATATCC
>JAICIT010000104.1 GCA_025960445.1 Bradyrhizobium sp.
CGCTCGCCGTCGCCTTCGCCGCCGAGCTTGATCTTGAGCAGCGGCCGGTGCGCGGCTTTGGCGCTCGCGGCAGCCATCGCATCCGGCGAACCAAGCGAGATCGTGTAGGCGGTAATGCAGGCAGTGGCCGCCGGACATCCGAGCAAATTCCAAACGCGCTGGCTGCTGGTTTTGGCTTCAAGGTCGAGCAGCGCGCAGTCCAGTGCGTTGCGAGCGGCGCCGGGGGGCATGGCAGCCTGCAGCCCCTGGCGATCGAGCCCGCGTGAAAGAAGCTCCTGCATCGCCTGGATCGCGGCCAGAGTGGTCTCCGGGGTCTCGCCGTAACGCGAATAGGGAACGCATTCGCCGCGCCCGATGTGGCCGTTGCGACTGACTTCCGCCACGATCGTTACGGCTTCTGTTTTGGCGCCGCGGCTGATCGTGAAGGAGCCTGCGATCGGCCAGCGCTCGATTTTCGCGTAGAGCATCAGGGAACTGGAAGTCATTTCATTTTCTGACAATTCTGAACCGTGCCGGCTTGCCCGGCGCAATCAAGTATGGCTGGTTAGGGACGTGCTCTACAAGACGGCGGCGGGGCGGGGCGGTTATTTCCTTTTTTCCTTTTGCATGAAGTGCAGTGAGTTGGCACGGGAGTTCGCATCGTGAGTGGCGACCCGACATTGGAGCGGATATCACGCAGCAATGGCCTCGCGCTCTTTGCCGCTGGCTCGTGGACGGCAGGCTTTGCGCCAGTGCTCGAGGAAATTGTCGCTGACGCCGAAAAGCTGACGGGCAGCCGACCCGATATCTCCATTGACGTATCGCGGGTCTCGAAACTCGACACCTTTGGCGCCTGGCTGATCGAGCGGCTGCGGCGCAGCCTGACACAAGGGGGCGTCGAGCCGAACATCGCAGGACTATCCGCCAACTATTCGAGCCTCGTCGACGAAGTGCGTCGGGTTAAAGCGGCGCCGCCGATCGACACCACCGCCGTAACGATCACGGGAATGCTGGATCAGGTCGGGCGTGCCGTTGTCGGGGTTGGCGGCACCATGGCCGGATTGATCGACATGCTCGGCGCGGTGCTGGCGGCGAGCGGCCGGGTCTTGATTCACCCCCGCAGCTTCCGCCTGACCTCGACCGTGCATCACCTCGAGCAGGTGTGCTGGCGCGCGGTGCCGATTGTGGTTCTGATCACCTTCCTGATCGGCTGCATCATATCGCAACAGGGAATCTTTCATTTCCGGAAATTCGGCGCGGACATCTTCGTGGTCGACATGCTCGGCGTGCTGGTGCTGCGGGAAATCGGCGTGCTGCTGGTGGCGATCATGGTGGCGGGCCGCTCTGGCAGCGCCTACACCGCCGAACTCGGCTCCATGAAGATGCGCGAGGAGATCGATGCGCTGCGCACAATGGGCTTCGATCCGATCGAGGTGCTGATATTGCCTCGGATGCTGGCGCTGGTCATTGCGCTTCCCATCCTGGCGTTCCTCGGGGCCATTGCCGCGCTGTATGGCGGCGGACTAGTGGCCTGGCTCTATGGCGGGGTCGATCCCGAGGCTTTCCTGCTTCGGCTGCGCGATGCGATTTCGATCGATCACTTCACGGTCGGTATCATCAAGGCCCCTGTCATGGCCGCGGTGATCGGGATCGTGGCATGCGTCGAGGGGCTAGCGGTGCAGGGCAGCGCCGAATCACTGGGGCAACACACGACCTCCTCGGTGGTGAAGGGAATTTTCTTTGTCATCGTGATGGACGGCGTGTTCGCGATCTTTTTCGCCTCGATCGGAATGTGACATGGCGCCGGAAGCAACAAACGCGATCATCCGGGTCCGCGACATCGCGGTGCAGTTCGGATCGACCAAAGTGCTCGACGGGCTCAATCTCGACGTCAAGCGCGGTGAGATACTGGGCTTCGTCGGTCCGTCCGGTGCGGGCAAATCGGTGCTGACGCGCACCATCATCGGGCTCGTTCCCAAGGTCTCGGGAAGCATCGAGGTGTTCGGGATCGATCTCGATGGCGCCGATGATGCGGAACGACGCGCGGTGGAGCGGCGCTGGGGCATCCTGTTCCAGCAGGGCGCGCTATTTTCGTCCTTGACCGTGCGACAGAATATCCAGTTCCCGGTCCGCGAATACCTGAAAGTCTCGCAGCGGCTGCTCGATGAGATCACCGTCGCCAAACTCGGCATGGTGGGATTGCGGCCCGAAGTCGCCGACCGTTTTCCCGCGGAACTATCCGGCGGCATGATCAAGCGCGTGGCGCTGGCGCGCGCGCTTGCGCTTGATCCCGAGTTGGTCTTCCTCGACGAACCGACCTCGGGGCTGGACCCGATCGGCGCCGGCGATTTCGACGAGTTGGTAAGAACGTTACAGCGGACTTTGGGCCTTACCGTTTTCATGGTAACTCACGACCTGGACAGCCTTTACACCGCATGTGACCGCATCGCCGTTTTGGGGGACGGCAAGATCATTGCCGCAGGATCGATGGCGGAAATGCAGGCCTCACAACATCCATGGTTGAGAGCCTATTTCCATGGCAAGCGCGCGCGGGCGGTAATGGGTTGAAGCGTAATGCCGAGCAGCTACGGCGCGTTTGCGCGAACTGAATCTTGATTGATCTGAGTATCGGAGTTGGTTGATGGAAACGCGGGCGAACTTCGTCCTGATCGGATCGTTCACGCTGGCGGTCATTGCGGCGGCCTTCGGTTTCGTTCTCTGGTTCCAATCGCTTCATACGACCAAGGCGCGCACGCCCTTGCGGATCGTTTTCGAAGGCCCCGCGGCGGGGCTGCGCAACGGGGGCAGCGTCAATTTCAACGGCATCAGGGTGGGCGAGGTGATGTCGGTGAAGCTGGACAATCCGCGGCGCGTTGTCGCGCTCACGATGATCGAGAACAACGCGCCGATCCGCAAGGACACTTTGGTCGGGCTCGAATTCCAGGGGCTCACTGGCGTAGCTGCGATATCGCTGAAGGGTGGCGAGGAGGCCGCGCCGCCAGTCCCGCTGGATGAGGATGGCATACCGACCCTGAAGGCGGATCCGAACGCATTGCAGGATGTGACTGAGGCCATTCGCGGCACGCTGCAGAATATCAACCGGGTCGTCGCTGACAATCAGGACGCGGTGAAGAACTCGCTGCGAAACCTCGAGGCCTTTACTTCGTCGTTGGCGCGCAACTCCGAGAAGATCGATGACGTCATGCTGAAGGTCGACGGCGTGATCGCCAAGACCGACAATCTGATGGTGGGTTTGAACACCCTGGCGGGCGGCAAGGACGGTGGCGAGCTGTTTCAGACGGTGAAGTCGATCCGCGAACTGGCGGAGGATTTCGACAAGCGCTCCGGCGCCTTGATGGCGGACGGGCGCCGCACGCTGGGTGATATCAGCCGCGCGGTCATCAACCTCGACCGCAATCCGACGCGCCTGTTGTTCGGTCCGGCCGCCAATGCGAGTGCCCCGGCGCCGGCACCCGCGGCAGCGCCTGCCGCCGCCGAGAGACGGCGGCCGTAATGGGGACAAGCCGCCACAGCTCGCTTCCGCGTCGTCGCTCCTTCGAAAGCCGGGACACAGCGGGAGGGGTGAAGACCGGCGATGCCGCTGGTAGCGCCATTACCGTCCGCGGAATTCACCACGCACGGTCTTTTCGGTTGTAGCCCGGATGAGCGCGGCGACATCCGGGAACGATTGAGGGGACAGGCGCCCCGGATATCGCTTCGCTCATCCGGGCGACGGGGCTCACAACCATTCCCAACTCGCGCCGGCCGCTCGAAACAAAAACGGAGGCATCGCTGCCTCCGTTTCCCCATGCGATCCAATCAGACCTTACCCGAGCCGTCCCGCCGCGTGGGCGAGCATGGTGTAGACGAGGCCGGTCTCCGAGGTGAGATGACCGCGCAGCACCGCCGGGCCACGCTCGTCGCGCGCGACCTCGTCAAGCAGGCGCTCGAACTCAGCGATGTAGCGGTCGACCGTCTGCTTGAAATTGCGATCGGCGCGATACTTGCGGGCGACCTCATCGAATGCCTTCTGGCCGGCCGGCGTATAGAGCCGCTTGGTGAAGGCCTTGCTCTCGCCGCGCTGATAACGATCCCACATCTCGGCGGCGAGGTTGCGATCCATCAGCCGGCCGATATCGAGCGACAAGGACTCCAGCGGATTGCCGCCGGAGGCCTGTTGGCCGCGGCCGCGCGGCGCCTCGCGGTTGCCGGTACTGGCGTCCGTTCGGTTCAGCAGTTCGGAAAGCCAGCCGTCGCGCCCCTGGTCGGCACTTCCGGGTGAAACCGGCGGCGCGTCGGTGCGGCGCGATCCGGGCAAGCCCAGGTCGGGTGGCGGCAGGCTTGAGGCGCTGCCACCCTCGCGGTTGCGGGGAGCCGCGCCGCGGTTTCCGCCGGTGGGTACCAGCACCGGCTCTTCGTCGGGCTGCGAAGAACTGGCGCGGCCCGCCGTTACAACATCAAGCCCACGGCCATGGTGTGCGACGATCCGGTTCAATTCCGCCAGCGCCTCAATCTGGTCCACGATCACCTTTCGCATCTGCGCGGTGCTTTCGGCCGCCTCCTGCGGCATTTCCAGAACGCCGCGGCGGAGCTCGTTGCGGGTGGCCTCGAGTTCATGGTGCATTTCGGCAGCCATCTGCTTCATACCCGCGACTGTGCTCGCGAAGTTTTCGCTCGATTGCTTGAACATCGCTTCCGCTTCCAGCGTGCTCTGCCGATAAATGTCGGACATCGCTTCTACGGTGTGGCGGCGTTCCTCTTCTGCCGCCTCCCGCACCGTCTCAAACTGCTGCGTGATGGCGGCAGAGCCGGCGCCTGCGGTTTCAGCTACCACGCGGGCGATGTCGCGCGCGCGCTCTTCCGCGGCCAACAGGGACTCATCCAGGAGCCCCGTGAAACGCGACAGCCGCTGGTCAAGCTCGCCGGTGCGCTGATCGATAATGCTGACCAGCGACTCGAGCAGGGTCTTTCGCTCGGAGATGGTAGCCGTGGTGTTCCGATTGCTTTGCTCGACGGCCGCGGCGGCATCTGCCAGCGCCTGGCCGTGTTGCTCGAATTGGCCGGAAAGCGAGCCCAGATCCTCCAGCGCCTTCGCGGTCTTGGCGTTAAAGATGCCAAGCTGCTGTTCGAGAGTTTGTGTCGCGACGCCATTACGCGAGCTGACGTCGTTCATGGCGGAGACGAAGTCGGCCACGCGGGTGACCAACGCGCGTTCCAGCGAATTGAGGTTGTCGTGCGCGCCGGTCAGCACTTCCTGCAACAGGATATTGCCTTCGCGTAGTCGCTCGAACAGCGCGACGGTGTCGGTGCGCAGGATTTTGCTGGTCTCCTGCATCTCGGTGACCGCAGCGATCGAGACCTGCCGTGACTGATCGATTGCCGCGCGCGAGGCCTGCTCCAGTTCCCTTAACGACTTGGCGACAGCGCCGGTGGCGAACTCGCCCGCCGAAGTGATCGTCCGCGCCACCTCGGAACCTTGGCCCAAAATCGACTGCGAGAAGGTCTGGCCGCGGCTTTCGATGGATCGGAGCGCGTCGGAGGTGACGCGGTCGATATCGATCGTGAGTTGGTTGGTTTTCGCGCCGATCGCTTCGACCAGTACGCCGCGCTTGCTGTCGATGATCTGCGACAGCCGGTCGGCCTGCTGCTGCACATGATTGACGATCTCGTCGGACTTGCCGGTCATGGTCGAGCCGAACGCGCCGCTAGCGGCGAGAACCGATCGTTCGACTTCGGTCGAAGTCGATTTGACCTTCGAGGTGACTTCATTCGATGCGGTCACCAGCGCGTTTTGCGCAGCGAGTGCGCTGCTCTGGATGTTTTCGGTAGTGTTCGCGGCTACCGCGCTGAGTGAGCGCTCGACTTCAGTCGATATCGCCTTGATTTGAGAGGCGGCATCCGCCGAAGTGGCGTGCAGCGATGTTTGCGCTTCGCGCGCGCTATTCACGATCGAAGCGGCGGTGCCTGCTCCTACCGCGGTCAGCGTACGTTCGACATCCGCCGCAAGTGTCTTGACGTGGTTGGCGGCATCCGACGATGCGGTGATGAGGGCGGTCTGTACTTCTCGCGCGCCGGAAAGGATCGAAGCGGCGGTTGCATTGCCAGCGGCCGACAGCGTTCGCTCGATATCGCCGGACAGCGATTTGATCTGTGTGGCGGTTTCCGACGAGGCGCTCAGTAGCGTGGATTGCGCGTCACGGGCGCTGGTCACAATGGAGGTCGCCGCGCCGGTGCCCACCGACATCAGCGCGCGCTCGACCTCGGTCGCAGTCAGCTTGAGCTGCGCGCCGACGTCGGACGAAACCGAAAGCAGCGATTGCTGTGCGGCGCGCGCGCCGGTCTGAATGGTCTCGCTGGTGTTGACGACGAGGTTGGTGAGCGAACGCTCGGCGTCCTCGACGTTGGACTTAATGCCGAGCGACAGCTCCTCGGCGCGCGCGACAAGGCCATCGCTGGCCTGCCGTCCGCTGCTCTCGATGCGGCCCGCCACCGCTTCGATGCGCGTCCCGAGCAGGTCTTCAAATTGCGCTACCCGTGTATCGATATCGTTCGCCACCGCGCCGACACGGCCCTCGAGGCCCTGATGGATTTCCTGGAACCTGGCCGTAATGGCGTCGGTGAGGTGGGCGCTGCGGCCCTCGATTGTGGAGGTCACGCTCAGGATGCGTTGGTCGACTGCCTCGATTGCCTGCGCGGCGCCTTCGGTCAGCGAAGAGGTGAGTTGGGTCAGGCGCGTATCGATCGACTGGATTGCCTGCGCCGCGCCGTCAGTGAGTGTCGATGCCAATGTGCCGAGCCTGACATCGATGGTTTCAGTGACCGAATTTGCTCTGCTGTCGAAGGTTTGTTCGAGCGATTTGAGGCGTCCGTCGATCGATTGGTCGAAGAATTTGATCTTGTCGTCGAGCGAGGAGTCGAGGCTGGCGACGCGGTTTCCGAGTACGGTTTCGAATTGCACCAACCGATGATCAAGCGAGGCGGTGATCTTGCCGCTGTTCGACGTCAGGCGGTTGTCAAAATTGTCGACGTAGCCCTTCAGGTTATCCGCGATCTCCTCCGTACGCTGGCCCAGGCGTTCGACGATCTCGCCACCGAAGGTCTTGACGGTGCGGTCGAATTCCGAGATGTGGCGGCTGATGAGTGCGCCCAGCGTGCCGCTATCGCGCGCGAACCTTTCGGCGAGCTCGCCACCCTGGTTCTTCAGCAGTTCGTCGAAGGCGTTGATCTGGAGCGAAAGCGAATCGTGCGCGGTTTCGGTCTGGCTCGCGACCTTCGCCACCAACGAGTTTACGGTCACGTCAATTGCTTCGCTCGCCTTGTCCCCCGAGGAGAGGATTTGGGTAGCGAGCCGGTTGCCGGCGTCGTCGATCTTGGTGACGAGATCGCCGCTGCGCAATTCAAGCTCGAGCAACAGCGAGTCGCTCGAATTTTTCAGCGACTCGTGGACCTGCTCGGTGCGATCGGAAATGCCGTCGACGATTGTGGTGGACCGCTGCTCGAAGTCAGTGGTGATGCGGTCGATGCGCTCGTTCAACATCTCGTGGACGCGATCGGCCAAATCGACGAACTCGTCATGGACGTGCCCGGTCTTGAAATTGAGGCTGCTGGTGAGGCGTTCGCTGGCGTCGAGCACCGCTCGGGTCGTCTCGGCGCTGGCTTCCTCCAGCCGATCGAGCAGGTCGCC
>JAICIT010000105.1 GCA_025960445.1 Bradyrhizobium sp.
CGCAATGGCGATGGGATCGAAGACCGGGAAGGCAATCAAAAGAAAGGGCATCGAGCCTGCGGCTTATTTGGAGAGGTTGCGTCGATAGAGCGCCAGCAGTCTTTCCCAATGCCGCTCAGCAGCGTCGCGATCGTAAACCGGCCGCTTCGGAAATGCGAAGCCGTGATGAGTGCCGGGATAGATCTCGACCTCGGCATTGGCGTGATCGTCCTTCATTTGCTGCTTCACCTTCTCGATGATATCGGCGGGCGCGTAGATATCAGTCTCCGCGCAGCCGAAATAAAGCTCGGCTTTGGTCTTTCGGGCAGCCAGATGGGGACTGTCGGGCTCGTCGGTGGCTAGATGCGTTCCGTAGATCGAGGCGGCAGCCTTGACCCGTTCCGGGAAATGCGTGGCCGCATTGATCGCATATCGCCCACTCATGCAGTAGCCGACGGTGCCAACGATGTCTGCGCGGGCGGCGGATTGGCGCTCGGCATAGGCGAGCAACGCGCGGGTGTCTTCCATGACCACTGGAATGTTGATCGAGGCCATGAGTTGGAACATCCGCTTGCGCTCGGGCGATTCCGGATCGGCCGGCAATGGACCGAGCTCCATCACGCCAGAGCGGTAATACAGATTCGGAAGCATCACATAATATCCTGATGTACCGAGCCGGCGCGCCATGTCGCGCAGTTCCTCGCGGATCGCCGGCGCATCCATATAAAAGATGATGACGGGATGCGGTCCGCCGCGTTCGGGATGCGTGATGAAAGTGGTGGTCTGGCCATCCTTGGTCGGAATTTCGATCTGCTGGTCGATCATGGGCGCTTTATTCTCGCTTCTCTGGTTCGCGTTTTTCGCCGCGCCCGGTACGATTGCAAGGAAAGCAGGACCTGACAAGGCGACCCGGCCGGTGAGTGCCGCGATCGACCTTGAACTGCAAGCTGCGGATCGCCATTGTTGATGTGACGGCCAAGTTTGACCCCACGGAGATTCCCCAAGATGACCCAGACCAGCAATCGGTTTTTCGACGAGATCGGGCGGCTGATGAATGATGCCGCCGGCGCGGCCCAGGGGGTCAAGCGCGAGGTCGATACGGTGGTCCGCAACCAGGCGGAAAGAATCCTGCGCGATCTGGACATCGTCAAGCGCGAGGAATTCGAGGCCGTGAAAGACATGGCCCGGTTGGCGCGCGAGGAAAACGAAGCGCTCAAGGCGCGCATCGGCCTGCTGGAAGCCAGGCTCGCGAGCGGCGCCTCGCCGTCTAGTCCCGATGTCGGTAGCCTCAAGACGGATGGCTGAGCTCTGCAATTGCCCCGTCGATCGGCGGCCGGATTGAGCTGAAAGAGTTGGTTGGTGAGCAATGCCGGTACGGAATCCGGCATAAATTCCTCGCATTTCCTTGTCATTTCCGGCCTTTGGGGCTAGAACGCCGCCACGTCCGCAGCCCCCGCACCCCTGGAGGCTTGCTGTGGAGTATGACCGGGCCGCGATGCGGCCTTTAACTTTTTAGAAAACAAGGACTTAGACAGATGGCCACCGTCAAGGAATTGAAGGCGACCGCTCGTCCGGCAGGCGGCAAGGGGGCCGCACGGGCAGAGCGTCGCGCCGGCAGAGTGCCGGGAGTGATCTACGGCAACAACCAGGCTCCCGTGACCATTTCGGTGGATGACGCCGATTTGCGTCAGCGCATTCTGGCAGGGCGGTTTCTCACCACGATTTACGACATCGACCTCGAGGGCAAGAAGCACCGGGTTATTCCACGTGACTTCCATCTCGACCCCGTGCGCGATTTTCCGATCCATGTCGATTTCATGCGGCTCGGCGATGGCGCGACGATCCGGGTCAGCGTTCCCCTGCACATCCAGAACGCCGACACCGCGCCAGGCGTGAAGCGTGGCGGCACCGTCAACATCGTCACGCACACCATCGATCTCGAATGCTCGGTCGATAACATCCCGCAATATGTCGATGCCGATGTCAGCGGGCTCGAAATCAGTCACTCGCTGCATCTGTCGGATATCAAGCTGCCATCAGGCGTGAAGTCGCTGTCGCGTGAGGACGTGACGCTGGTGACCATCGTGCCTCCGTCGGGCTACGCCGAGGAACAGAAAGCTGCCGCAGCTGCCGCGGCCGCGGCCGGTACTGCGGCGGCCGGTGCTCCCGCTGCTCCGGGTGCGGCTCCCGCAGCCGGCGCCGCCGCTCCGGCTGCCGCCCCTGCGGCGCCAGGTGCTGCGCCCGCGGCAGCCGCAAAGGCGCCTGCGGCCGGCGCCAAGGCGCCCGCCGGCGGTGGCGACAAGAAGAAGTAATCGGGCGCGGGATGCCGCGTCATGCGACTTTTTGTTGGCCTCGGCAATCCCGGCGCGAAGTACGCGCATAACCGGCACAACATCGGCTTCATGGTCGTCGATGAAATTGCGCGGCGTCATGGTTTCGCACCATGGCGCCGCCGCTTTCAGGGCGAAACAGCGGAAGGCACGCTCGATCATGAGCGCGTGATCCTGCTTCGGCCCGCGACATTCATGAACGACTCCGGACGCGCGGTTCAGGAGGCTGCGAATTTCTTCAAGCTCGCGGCAGGCGAGATCACCGTGTTTCAGGACGAGCTCGAACTGCCGCCTGCCAAGCTGCGCGTCAAGGTCGGTGGCGGGATCGCCGGTCACAATGGGCTGCGTTCGATCTCCTCGCATATCGGTAACGAGTATCGGCGCGTGCGGCTGGGCATCGGCCACCCCGGCATCAAGGAGTTGGTGCACAGCTACGTGCTGTCAGATTTTGCCAAGGACGATCGTCCCTGGGTCGAGGCGCTCTGCCTGGCGATCGCCGACAATGCGGGGCTGCTCGCGACGGATCGCGACTCGACGTTCCAGAACAAGGTGCACCTGGCGATGCAGGCCAAGGGCTTTTTCGAAAAGGACGATGACGACGCAGAGTGACGCGTTCGCCATCACGGGTAGTCGAGTTTCAGGACACATCATGGGATTTAAATGCGGTATCGTCGGATTGCCCAATGTCGGCAAATCGACGCTTTTCAATGCGCTGACCGAGACGGCGGCGGCGCAGGCGGCGAATTACCCATTCTGCACCATCGAGCCGAATGTCGGCGAGGTCGCGGTGCCCGATCCGCGACTCGACAAGCTCGCCGAGATCGCGAAATCCGCCCAGATCATTCCGACCCGACTGACCTTCGTCGATATCGCCGGCCTGGTGCGCGGAGCTTCCAAGGGCGAGGGGCTTGGCAATCAGTTCCTCGCTACCATCCGCGAGGTCGATGCGATCGCGCATGTCGTGCGCTGCTTTGAGGATTCCGACGTTACCCATGTCGAAGGCAAGATCGCGCCGCTTGCCGATATCGAGACGATCGAGACCGAACTGATGCTTGCCGATCTCGACAGTCTGGAGAAGCGTGTCGACAATCTCGCCAAGAAAGCCAAGGGCAACGACAAGGAGGCAAAAGAGCAGCTCGATCTCGTCAACCGCGCGCTGGTGCTGCTGCGCGATGGCAAGCCGGCGCGGTCTCTCGAGCGCAAGCCGGAGGAGGAACGTGCATTCGGTATGCTCGGCCTTTTGACCTCCAAGCCGGTGCTGTACGTGTGCAATGTCGAGGAAGCCTCCGCAGCCAAGGGTAACCAGTTTTCACAAGCCGTTGCCGAATACGCCAGCAAGGAAGGCGCGGTCGCCGTCGCCATCTCCGCCAAGATCGAATCCGAGATCGCGACGCTCTCTCGCGAGGAGCGCGCCGAATTCCTGCAGACACTCGGACTGGAGGAAGCCGGGCTCGATCGGCTGATCCGCGCCGGCTATCAATTGCTCGACCTGATCACGTATTTCACGGTCGGGCCAAAGGAGGCGAGGGCCTGGACGATCCATCGCGGCACCAAAGCGCCGGCGGCGGCGGGCGTGATTCACACCGATTTCGAAAAGGGTTTCATCCGGGCCGAGACCATCGCCTATGCCGATTACGTCGCATTGGGCGGCGAGTCCGGCGCGCGCGATGCCGGCAAGTTGCGGCTGGAAGGCAAGGACTATGTCGTGGCCGACGGCGACGTCATGCATTTCAGGTTCAACACTTAATCCTTTCGAGCGCCCGCAAGCCTTGCAACCACATCGCTGCGGCTCAGTTCATCCGTCCCTGCTCGCGGATTGCGCCGAGATGCTCGTTGATGCGAAACACGATCAGGATGAATTCCGCCGCGATCCGTGAAAACACCACCCCGACCACGACGCCCGCGATCGACGATAGCAGCACGATAAACCCGCCGAACGGGCTGATCGCCATCGCCGCCAGGCCGGAAAAAATCCCGGAAATCCCGAACAGGATGATCAACGCGATCACGAGCCAATAGAATGTCTTGATGATCGTCGGGGTGATGAACCGATCCCACTGAAACAGATCCCCAAATTCAAACATCGTCGTTCTCCCCCCGCGCACCGAAATCCCTGTCCCGAAACCCGGCCGCCTACCAAGCGCCTGGTTAGCCGAATATTCTGACCGGCAACATCGGCGCTGCGCATGAAAAATTGGTGCTCGCCCCTCGAGCACGACTCAACCCGAGCATGCCTGTTGAGATTGCCGCAAATAACGGCCACAATCGGGCCTCCCTCGCAGCCATCCCCAGATGACCCTGACCTTCGAAGATTTCCCGCCTGGCCATTTCGGCACATTCGGACCACGCCGGGTCACGCGCGAGGAGATCCTTGAATTTGCCGCCGAGTACGATCCGCAGCCGATGCATCTCGATGAAGAGGCCGCGTCCCGCTCCATGCTGAAGGGCCTCTCGGCGTCGGGCTGGCACCTGTGCGCGATCATGATGCGGATGATATTCGACGGGTATATCAGCCGCACCGCCTCGCTCGGCTCGCCCGGCGTTAACGAATTGCGCTGGCTGGCCGCGCTGCGGCCGGGCGACGACATCACCCTCGACGTCGAGGTGGCCGAGGCGAGGATTTCACGCAGCCGTCCCGATACCGGGATCGTGACCTTCAAGGCTGTGGCGCGCAACGGCGCCGGGGAAGCGCTGTGCGAATGGGTGTCGCCGATCATCGTGCGCCGTCGCGAGGCAATGAAGGCGGAGCAGGCCGGCTGATGCCTTTCTACGAAGACATCAAGGTGGGGCAGCGCGGTGAGCTCGGCTCGTTTACCTTTACCGCCGAGCTGATCAAGAAATTCGCCGGCCAGTTCGATCCGCAACGCTTTCATCTCGATGAAGAGGAGGGCCGCAAATCGCTGTTCGGCGGGCTGACGGCCTCGGGCTGGCACGTCGCGGCGGTTTGCATGAAGCTGATGGTTGCCTATGCGCAGCGCCACGCCAGGCACGCCGCCGAACGTGGCGACGAGGTCGCAATCGGCGGGCCGTCGCCGGGCTTTCGCGACCTGCGTTGGATCAAGCCGGTGCTGGCTGGCGACACCGTCACGTTCTTCAGCGAGGTCGAATCGCTGCGCGCCTCGAGCACGCGCCCCGAATGGGGCATCGTGCAGGCCCGCAACACCGGCACCAACCAGCGCGGCGAGCTGGTGTTCTCGTTTCTCGCCACCGGCTTCGTGCCGCGACGGAACGCCAAACCCTGATGCCTCGCGTTGCGCTCGTTCCACGCGAGGCGCGACCGCACGCCCGTTAACCATTGCATCTGCTTTTTCGATTTGTTTCGCGGTCGCGAGCCGCGCGGCGTCGCTTTCGCTGTGGAACGATTCTGTCGCTAACGCATTTTCAACGTGGTGCTTGTTATACGTGACGGGCACAGGACGAGGGGACGACCATGGCAGACCGCGCCGGCTTGAAATTTGTCGGCTACATCTTCGCGAGCGTGACACTGGTCGTCATGCTCACCACCGGCATGGTGGTGAAGGGCTATGCCGATCGCGGCTATTCGCTCGAGGCCGAGACGATCGCGAGCCGATAGCGCCAGCCAGCTACAGCGCGCGATCGATCCGCCCGTAATCAGCGAGTCCACATCAGGGTCAGCACCACCACCGCGAGCGCCAGCAGGCCGACGAACCGGATCATGATGGTGCCAAGGCGCGGTCGCACGCTCAGTGGCAAGGGCCCGGCGGGTCGAACGGTTTTCATCACTAGTCCCCAACAAATTGCCGCCGCCGTCTCACGCACGCTTTCGCTCGACTACGCGACCACCCAAGGAAGAACCACCCCAAGAAAACCGCCGCGCTTCCCGTGAGGAAGGCGGCGGGAATCGATGACCCAAACGACGGCCGCGTTAACGAACGCCCGGCCGCATCAGCCGTTGCGCAGGCTGTCGGCGGCGCGTTTCCACTGCGCGACGTTGTCGGCGATCATCCGCGTCGATTTCATCGCCGCCTGGCTGAGCTGGGCGTAACCGGAAATCTCGCGCTGCACCCGCTGACCTTCGGTGTGCAGCAGGTCGCGCAGCCCTTCCAGTTCGGAGACCAGGTTTTCGATCTCGCCCAGTGACGTTCCGGCGACACGCTGGATCAGCGAGTTGACGTTGTTTACGGTCGCCTCGGCGTTCGGCTCGATCAGCACCTCACCATTATCGAGCGCGCCGGGCGGCGCGCGGCGCAGATACGCGATGTCGTTGCGGACGAAATCGCGGATCCCGGCTTCGACCTCTGAAACCGCATCGAGACTTGAATCCACTTCGATCGATTCCATTTTTTCAGAACGGATGGCAGTCATTCGCTTGTTCCCCAGTTCGCGTAACGAGCGAGCGCGGATGTCCCCGCGCCATGAGAGTTGCCATCAGCACTGCTGATTCTGACCGCATCGGGGCCAATATACGGCAATGCTCGGTCTTTAGCGGGTGTTGCAGGCAGCCCGATATCGCGCTCCCGAGCCGCGTTAGACGGCTGGGCAGCCCTTTTCGTCACCTATCAAGGCTTTTGCGGTGATGCGGCATAGATCCGGCCGATCAGGCAGGGTTGTCATCGCCGTCAATTGTGGCGAGGGCGCTCACGCCTGATCCGCTGGTCGGCGGAGCAATGAATGGCGGTGAAAGCCAAGCGCCGCCTTCATATGGGTGGTTGTCAGGTGTCTTGTCGCGGCGCGGAGTTGCGCTCGATCGCTATTTCGGCATCGCGCACCGCGATGATGCCGAACAGCAGCGCGCCGCCGAGCCCGCCGATCGCCGCACCCAGCGGCATGAAGGTAAAGAACACCAGCAGCCCGCTATAGCCTTCGAAATTGCTGGTCTTGAAGATTTCGACCCAGGCAAGCCCGACGCCGATCCCGACCGCGGCGCCGCCGAGCGCGCCCAGCACCAGGCCCAACAGCACGAGCAGGGCGATCTTCATGGAGTTGGGCCCCTTGACTTTCGCATCCCGAAATGGGTCGCGACGGCAAGCGGCGAGATTCAAAGGCGTGGCCGGATAACGTCATAGCAGCGTGGCGTTATCACCACTCACTCCGGTTTGGCGTCCGGAGTTTGGTCTCCATCACATGATCGGGCACTGCGCGGGAATTGCCGACGAGCTTACGCGGCTTATGCAACTCGCCGCGACGGCTCGGCGGCAAATCCTTACTTCTTCATGGTGTGCGGGCTTTGGCCAGCCGGCGTCTTGCCGGAGGAGAATGGCGATGGGGTCGCGCCGCCCTTCTTGATGTTTTTGTCAGCCTTCGGTTTCTTCTTTTCCTTGTTGCTTCGCATCTGACCTTTGGCCATGGCGATCTCCCTTTGCTGGTTATGATTGTAGCGC
>JAICIT010000106.1 GCA_025960445.1 Bradyrhizobium sp.
CCAGGCGTTCCGAATCGCGCATATGGGGCACGTCAACGCCCCGATGATCCTCGGCACGCTCGGCGTTGTCGAAGTCGGCCTCAATGCGCTCGATATTCCGCACGGCAAAGGCGGCGTCGAGGCCGCGATCGAATGGCTTGGTGAAACTGTAAGCGCGTGATCACGGCCGATGCCTTTTTGTCGCGCTGATATTCGTGCTTAGATCGACCAACGATAAATTAGAAGCCGCGCGCGCGTTCTCGCGCGAACGCGGCAAGGTATCGGGAGCAAGTGATTGGCGTCCGTTGAATTGCGCGGCCTGACCAAGCGATTCGGACCGCTCGCGGTGGTCGACAATGTTTCGCTGCGTATCGATCACGGACAGTTGGTCTGCCTGCTGGGCCCCTCGGGCTGCGGCAAAACCACCACGCTCCGCCTGATCGCTGGCTTTCTGGAACCGTCGGAAGGCGAGATCAACGTCGGCGATCGCATCGTGTCATCGAGCGCGCGCACGCTGCCGCCGGAGCAGCGCAAGATGTCGATGATTTTCCAAAGCTACGCGCTTTGGCCTCACATGACAGTGGCGGAAAATATCCTCTACGGGCTGCGCCTGCGAAAGCTTCCTCGCGACACCATGGCGAAAAAACTCAAGGAGATCCTTCAAACCACCAAGCTCGATCCTCTCGCGCAGCGCTATCCCGGCGAACTGTCCGGCGGCCAACAGCAACGCGTCGCGCTCGCGCGCGCCTTGATCGTTGAACCGGAGACGCTGTTGCTCGACGAACCCTTGTCCAACCTCGACGCGAATTTGCGCGAGGAGATGCGGTTTGAAATTCGCCGCCTGCATGACGAGTATCGCTATACGACGGTCTACGTCACTCACGATCAATCGGAGGCGATGACCACAGCCGACCTGATCGCGGTGATGAACGCCGGAAAAATCGATCAACTCGGCACGCCGGAAGATATCTACGATCGGCCTCAATCGGAATTCGTGGCGCGCTTCATCGGCGCCAGCAACGTCATTAACGGCACCGCCCGCGACCATGATCACATTTCGTTTTCGGGAGCGACCCTGCAGGTGAGCGGTGCAAAACTCGAGCCGGGCCGACCGGCCGTGGTCGCGATCCGGCAGCACGACATCCAGCTTTCGACGCAACCGCCCCAGATCAGCGCGAATACGGTCAAAGCGATCGTGACGCGACAGGTTTTCCTCGGCGCAAGCCGCGACTACATGGTCGAGACCAGCGACGGCACGACATTGCGCATCGTCACTTCGACCGATAACGCCGTGCCGAGGGGGACCGAAGTCTGGCTTACGCTGCCACCCGAACGCTGCCGCGCGCTAAGCCGATGACGATATGTCGGAGGATCCGATGAAGAGGCAAGGCTTCTCCAGACGCGGCATCCTGAAAGGCTCAACCGCGCTAGCGCTAGGCGGCGTGTTTGCTTCCGTCGCGCGTGCGGAGGCGCCGCCAGCGGTCGCCATTACACCCGGCCTGATCGAGGCCGCGCGCCGGGAAGCCAAGGTCGTGTTCTACTCATCGATGGACCTTCCGGTTGGCGAAAAACTCGGCAAGGCGTTCGAGGCGCAATATCCAGGCGTTGCCGTGCAGATTGAGCGTTCCGGATCCGAGCGCTTGTTTCAGCGGGTAGCCCAGGAATTCGCGAGCAATATCCACGCCGCCGACGTGATCAACAGCTCGGATGCGTCGCATTTTATTCCGTGGAAGAAGAGCGGCTGGCTCGCGCCATTCGTCTCCGACGACATCGCCAAGTATTTCCCCGCGGAGTACCGCGACCCGGACGGCATGTTCGCCACCACGCGTATTTGGCTGTCTTCGATCGCGTATAATACCAATCTTGTGAAGCCGGAAGATGCACCCAGGAGTTTCGCCGATCTGCTCGACCCGAGATGGGCCGGCAAGATGGTAAAAGGTCATCCCGCTTATAGCGGCACCATCATGACGGCGACCTTCCAGATGGTGCGCGAACTCGGCTGGGAATATTTCGAGAAGCTGGCCAGGCAGCGCGTGATGCAGGTGCAGTCGTCGACCGATCCGCCGAAGAAGCTCTCGCTTGGTGAGCGCGCGGTGATGGCCGATGGCAACGAATACGGCGTCGTGCTGTTGAAGGAAGCCGGCCAGCCGGTCGAGCCGGTCTACCCGACCGAAGGAACGCCGACCATTTCAGGCCCGAGCGGAATTTTCGCCAGCGCGCCACATCCCAATGCCGCGCGGCTGTTCCAGGCTTGGCTGCACTCTCGCGAAACCCAGCAGTTTTTCATCGACTTCACGGCGCAATATTCGGTTCATGTGCAGGTGAAGTCCAAGCCCGGGCGCCGCAAGATCTCTGATATCAAGCTGATGAAGGAAGACGCCGCGGGCGTCGAGCAAATGGCGGACGAGATCAAGACCCGTTATGCACGGCTGTTTCGGGTCTGACATCTGACCTCTCAGAGATGGAAAGACCCCGTCTCGACCGTCAATAGCTGCTGTGGCGCTGCGCAGCGCTAGGAAACAAACACGTCATAGTCGGGACCCAATGAGCACCACAACAATCGACGGAACCCGCGGCAGGATCGATTGGACCAAACCGGTGCTGTGGCTGTTCGCGGCATCCCTGGTTGTGCTGATCCTGATGCCGCTCTCCTGGCTTGCGATCTACAGCGTCACCGACAAATCCAATCACCTGACGCTGTCGAATTTCGTCAAGCTGTTCACCGATCCGGATTTCCTCGACCCGCTTGTGACGACGGCGATCATTGCGATCACCTCCGCGGCAATCTGCTGCGCTGTTGCCGCGCCGATGGGATGGCTGGTGTCGCGCACCGATATGCCCGGACGGCAGTTCATCCGCGCGCTGGTCACCGCGTCATTCGTGACGCCGCCGTTTCTCGGCGCGGTTGCCTGGGAATTGCTGGCGGCGCCGAACAGCGGATTGCTGAATCAATTGTTCAGGTTCGTGAGCGGAGCCGAAGCCGACGAGCATCTATTCAATATCTATTCGCTGGGCGGAATCATTTTCGTGATTTCCTGCTACACGTTTCCTTTCGTGTTTGTGCTGGTTGCCAATGCGCTCGATAACATGCCCGGCGAACTCGAGGATGCTTCCGCCATCCTGGGCGGCAGGGCCTGGACCACGGCGCGGCGCGTCACAATTCCCTTGGCGCTGCCGGCTCTCATTGCCGGCGCATTGATCGCGTTTCTGCAGGCCATGACCCTGTTCGGTTCGCCGGCGATTCTGGCGCTCCCAGCCGGCTTCCACACTATGACCACCAAGATATGGAGCCTGTTCCAATATCCGCCGAAGCTCGAACTTGCCGCCGCCGCCGCGGTGCCGCTGCTCATCCTGACCATCATCTTGCTGCAGGCGCAGAAGTTCATTCTCGGCCGTCGCGGCTATTCGGTGGTCGGCGGCAAATATGGCGCGCCGCGCCGCGTCGAGATGAAGAAGTGGCGCTGGGCGGCGCTGGCATTTTGCCTGGTGGTGCTGCTCAACCCGGTGTTCCTGCCGTATTTCGCGCTGCTGAATGCGGCATTCTCGCCGAATGCGACCACTCTGGTCACGCCATCGACCATGACCCTGCACAATGTCGTGTTCGTGTTCACTGAATTGTCCTCGACGCAGCTCGCGCTCAAGAACACGGTGATACTCGGCACCGCCACCGCCACCATAGGCACGGTTCTCGCGCTCGTCATTTCCTACGTGACCACACGCCGGGTGGTGACGGGTTCGCGTGTGCTCGGATTCCTTGCGACCGCTCCGGTCGCCGTTCCCGGCATCGTGCTCGGCGTCGGCTTGTTCCTGAGCTACACCCGGCCACCTTTTGTGCTGTACGGGACGCTATGGATTCTCCTGGTTGCGTTCCTGACCATCAATTTGCCGTCGGCCTATCAGCAATTGCAGGCGGCTTTCGCTACCATTCACCCGGAGCTCGAAGACGCCAGCCGAATACTGGGCGCGACGCGGCTGCAATCGCTACGTCAGATTACAGCGCCGCTGTTGCGCACCGGCGTGATCGCCACCTGGTGCTTCATCTTCATCGGCGTGATGCGCGAACTGTCGGCGGCCATCGTGCTTTTTACTTCGCAAACCAAAGTGATCAGCGTGCTGATTTACGATCTCAACGAAAGCGGTGATCTCGCGGCCATTTCGGTGCTGGGCATCGCGATGCTGGTGATCACGTTCACGGTCGTTCTCGCCGTCAATCGTATCCCGACGTTCGGCGCCAACGCCGGTGCGCGATTGCGCAACTAGCCCCCGCAGGAAAAGAGCCGCTATCTCTGGCAATCCGCCCAAATCCGGCCGATATACATCTATCCCGGCGGCGAACTTGCTGGAAAACGAGGACCTAAGTGACAGAAGCGATAAAATCAAAGAGCCGATTGACGCCACCGATCGCACCGCGCCGGCCACATGCATTCACCCGACATGGCATCACCATTGTCGATGATTATGCATGGCTGAAGGACCCGAACTGGCAGGAGGTCCTGCGCGACCCCGGCGTCCTCGACCCGGATGTCCGAAAATATCTCGAAGCCGAGAACAGCTATACCGATGGCGTGCTCGGCCATACCGCCGCTCTGCAGAAAATCCTGGTGAAGGAAATGCGTGGACGGATCAAGGAAGACGACACCAGCGTACCCTCGCCCGACGGACCCTTTGCGTACTTGCGAAAATTCCGCGAAGGCGGTCAGCACGAGCAGTTCGGACGCATGCCGCGCAACGGTGGCGAGATCCAGATAGTGCTCGATGGCGATCAGCTTGCGGCCGAACACGAGTACTTCAAATTTGGCGGCGCCAGGCATTCGCCCGATCATCGTCTTGAGGCCTGGAGCGCCGATATCAAGGGTTCTGAATATTTCTCGATCCGGGTCCGCGATTGGGTAAGCGGGGCCGATCGCGATGATCTCGTCGAAGAGAGCGATGGCGCCGTGGTGTGGACCACCGACTGCAAAAGCTTTTTTTACGTCAAGCTCGATGAAAATCATCGCCCGATGCAGGTGTGGCGTCACCGGCTGGGCACGCCGCAGACACAGGACGTCTTGATTTACGAAGAGCAGGATTCAGGCTGGTTCACGCATCTTCATGAAAGCTCTAGCGGCCGTTTCTGCGTCGTCGCGGGCGGCGATCACGAAACCTCCGAGCAGCGCCTGATCGACCTGTCCAATCCGGATGCACCGCCGCGGCTGATCGAGCCGCGCCAGGTCGGAGTGCAGTACTCGGTTGCGGATCGCGGCGACGAGTTGTTCATTCTCACCAACGCCGATGCCGCTATCGATTTCAAGATCGTCACTGTCTCGCTGCAAGCGCCGGAGCGCCGCAACTGGCGCGATTTGATTCCGCACCGGAGCGGTATTTATGTGCTCGATCTTGAACTGTATTCCGGCCATCTGGTGCGGCTGGAACGCGCTCATGCATTGCCGGCCATCATCATCCGGGATCTCGCATCAGGGGAAGAGCACGCCATCGCTTTCGACGAGGCGGCCTATTCGCTCGACACGCTTGGCGGCTATGAATTCGATACCAGCAATCTGCGTTTTTCCTATTCGTCGATGACCACGCCGACGGAAATCTACGACTACGACATGACGACCCGCACCCGTACCTTGCGCAAGCGGCAGGAGATTCCGTCCGGCCACAATCCCGCGGACTATCTCACCACACGGATTATGGCCGTATCCCATGATGGCGCCGAGGTGCCGGTCTCGATCCTGCATCGCAAGGACCTTCGGCGCGATGGCACCGCGCCGTTGCTGCTGTACGGCTATGGCTCCTACGGCATGGCAATGCCTGCATCGTTTTCCTCCAACCGGCTGTCATTGGTTGATCGCGGGTTCGTCTATGCGATCGCGCACATCAGGGGAGGCACCGACAAGGGCTGGGGCTGGTATCTCGACGGCAAGCGCGAAAAGAAAACCAACAGCTTCGACGATTTCGCAGCCAGCGCCCGCGCCCTGATATCGGCGAAATACACCGCCGCCAGGCGGATCGTCGCCCACGGCGGCAGCGCCGGCGGGATGCTGATGGGCGCGGTTGCCAATCGCGCCGGTGAGTTGTTCGCAGGCATTGTTGCCGAAGTGCCGTTTGTCGACGTTCTCAATACCATGCTTGACGACACTCTGCCGCTGACGCCGCCGGAATGGCCCGAATGGGGAAATCCGATCGAGAGCGAAGCCGATTTCAAGACCATTCTCTCCTATTCGCCTTACGAGAACGTCGCGGCTAAGGAATATCCGGCGATCCTGGCGATGGGCGGGCTGACCGATCCGCGTGTCACCTATTGGGAGCCGGCGAAATGGATCGCGCGCCTGCGCCCGGCCATGACCGGCGGCGGGCCGGTATTGCTTCGCATCAATATGGGCGCGGGTCACGGCGGTGCATCCGGCCGGTTCGAGCGGCTCGATGAAGTCGCGATCGTCTATGCATTCGCGCTTTGGGCGGTGGGGTTGGCGGATCGACGCGAAGCGGCCTGAACTAGAGCCACTTCGCTCGAAAACGCTCTAGCTTTTTCTTCCGACGCGTTTTCTTCACGCGAACCGGCGGCCACTTCGCTCGAAAACGCTCTAGCTTTTCTTCCGACGCGCTTTCTTCACGCGAACCGGCGGCCACTTCGCTCGAAAACGCTCTAGCTTATTCTTCCGACGCGTTTTCTTCACGCGAACCGGCGGCCACTTCGCTCGAAAACGCTCTGACGGCGCGATTGCGCCAACACCAGTTCAGGAAGCGCGGGAAGTGGTCATCACGATCCGAATGAGATCGGCGGCGTTTCTGGCGCCGAGCTTCTTCATGATGTTGGCGCGATGATCTTCGACGGTCCGCGGGCTGATTCCGAGCTTGCGCCCAGCTTCCTTGTTGGACGCGCCGCCGGCAAATTGCGCCAGCACCTCACGTTCGCGCCGGGTCAATGTTTCGCGCCGGGAAAAGTGCAGCGGGGAACGATTGGCGTGTCGGCGCGCATACGCGCCGATCGCCTGATCCAGCCATCCCACGATCTCTCCGGTGCGCAATGGCTCCTCTATGAAATCCAGTGAGCCGTTTTTGATGGCCTTGACCGCCATGGCAATGTCGCCCAGTCCCGAGATCATGAAGCCAGGCGGCGGCGCGTCAGCGCCGTGATTCTGTTTGCTGGTATCGAGCCCTGATCTGCGCGGAAGTTGCACGTCGAGTGGTATGAAGGATGAACTGCGGGTTCGCGAGACCGACCTCAGAGTGGCGCGGTCCGGATAACAGAGCACCCGATAGCTGCCCGTCGACACAACCACGCAAAGCCCTTCGCGCATGGCCTGCTCACGGTCGGCTGGCAGCGCTTCTCCGTCGGGCACCAAATTATCGGACATTTCCCATCATCCATGGCCGGTGAAAATAACGCCCACGCAACGGCAGCTGCGAACTTTCGAAACCTCAGTAGTTGTACGGTAACAAAAGTTAACCTGCAAGTAGCACTGCGAGGGAATAAAATGAGATCAGGAGTGCGCTATGCAGAATGTGGCAGGCATCGCAGTTTCGGTTCCGTCGGAGGATCGAACCAACAGCCATGGCTCGATCGTCGCGAGCCAGCGGATCCAGCAAACCAACGCATTGATCGTGCCAAACTTGGCTCCCAACATTCTCATCAACCAAACGCCCGCCCGCTTTTAAGTTCGTCATTGCGAGGAGCGAACGC
>JAICIT010000107.1 GCA_025960445.1 Bradyrhizobium sp.
CCCGTAAAGTCGGGCGCCTGCTGCTTGTCGCGAAGCGCCCCCCACATCCCGGCGTGAATGGCGGTCACAAACAACACAACAGCGACGACGGCGCGCATCGCAACTAAACCATACGGGGCCAAAATGGCAGGGACGCGGATCCGTCCCCGAGATCCGACCGAGTCAGCGGCAAATTGAACATAGCTCTGCCACGCAATTTAACAACTCTTATGACGCCGTGGCGTTTTGAGGGCGTAAGCACTGGACGTTGATAAACGGCAGCTTGCGAGGGCAGCAACAGCTATTTGGGAGAGGCCGGAGCAGCGGCTGGTGCCGCGGGCTGTCCGGCGGGTGCGGGGGCGCCGCCTCCGGTCGTAGTTGCGGGCGCAGCAGCGGCGGCGGCCTGCGGTTGGACGGCCGGGTTTATCCAGCAGGCGTGAACACGGCTGTTCAAGGTTTCGGCCACCTTCGGATCAATTTGGCCGCCAAACCTAGTCAGACAGCGAAAGGTCGCCTGAACGTGACCGCCCGGACAGCCGAACCGGTCGTACAAATCAAGGTGCCGAAGCGCGGTATCGATGTCGTCCAGCCACATCAGGCGCACCACACGCCGTCCGAACCACACACATTCCGGGTTTCCGGCCGGACCGTTGATGGCTTGGGCTGCTTCAGCGAACTCGTCGGTCTTGCGCTGGTTGTCCTTGGCCGCTTCCGCCGACTGGGCCGCACTAGCCGCAGCCGCTTTGCCGGACTGGTCCTGGGCCCTGCTATCGCCACTCTGGGCTGACGCAGCTGCCAACCCGATCAGCAACGCGAGGCCGGAAATGGCGAAGTGGCGCAAAACCGCATTTTGAAGCTTAAGCACCCTTCGACTCATAAAGTCCCCGACCGGCTCTGGGCCCATTCACAAACTCGTTGATGCCGTCCAAATAGGTCTCCAATGCGGCGGAGGCATCTGGTCGAATCCCATGACGGACATTTAGGTTTTTGTCCAGCAAACTCACAACTTTATCGCGTCGTGGTAAAGCCGCCAGAAGCAAACGAAAACGATTGCGCCTATCCTGCTCTTGGCAGAGGCGCGGGGACAAGCTAATCGACGATCCCAGCCCGAAGGATGGAACCGATTTCTTTTCGTACGCCGCTGGCGCTTCTCCTCATTTCGCTCAGTGCGATTGCCGCGGTGTGGTGGTGGCTGGCCATGCCGATCACGCTGGCGCGTGCCCCGATCGATCCTAATGCCAAGCTGATGTGTGTGTCCTATGCACCCTTCCGGGGCGCTCAGACGCCGCTGTCGCCGACAACGCATGTCAGCGCGGAGGAGATCGCTCAGGACCTCGAACAGCTCGCCAAGATAACCGATTGCGTGCGCACCTATTCGATCGAAAACGGCCTGGATCAGGTCCCCGAGCTAGCGGGCAAGGCTGGCCTGAAGGTGATCCAGGGGATTTGGCTCGGCAGCAATCGATTGAAGAACCTTGCGCAGATTGCCACCGTTGTCCACCTTGCGAAGGAATTCCCCGACGTCATCACGTCCGTCGTGGTCGGCAACGAGGTGCTGTTGCGCGGCGAGATGACGACCGCCGATCTCGCCGCGACCATCCGCTCGGTCAAAGCACAGCTCGCCGTTCCCGTTACCTATGCCGATGTTTGGGAATACTGGCTGCGTAATCGGGAAATTTACGAGGCGGTAGATTTTGTAACCATTCACATCCTGCCTTACTGGGAGGATTTTCCGATCCGCGCCAAACATGCCGCGGCGCATGTCGACGATATCCGCCGCAGGATGGCCGTGGCATTTCCAGGCAAGGAGATTCTGATCGGCGAGACGGGCTGGCCGAGCGAGGGACGCATGCGGGAGGGAGCACTACCCTCACGCACCAACCAGGCCCGAGTTGTCTCGGAGATCCTTGAGTTGGCAAAACGGGAAAATTTTCGCGTCAACCTCATCGAAGCGTATGACCAGCCGTGGAAGCGCGAGCTTGAGGGCACGGTAGGCGGCTATTGGGGACTGTTCGATTCAGGGCGGCGCGCGGTGAAATATCCCCCCGGAATTCCCGTCAGCAATTATCCAGCGTGGAAGCTGCAGATGGCATGCGGGATGGCGCTCTCCATCTTGGTGTTCGGCGTCGGCTGGTTGACCTTGCGCCGCAGGCCTTGGAAGCCTCGGCTGGCGTCCTGGATAGCTGTGGGAATTTACGCCACCACGGCCGGAAGCCTGCTCGGCGTTGCAGCCGACAAGGTGTTCTATGAGAGCTACGGCGTAGCTGGGTGGCTCGGTTGGGGCGCGCTGCTGCTAGCCGCTATTTCCTCACCCTTATTGTGCGCCAACGCATTGATGGCGGGCCGGGCGCTGCCGACGTTTCTCGAACTGTTGGGCCCGAAACCCGGGCGAACGCGATCGGGGCTAACCGTCATCCTTGGAGTGGTGTTGGCGATTGCCGTGTTGATCGGCTCCGAAACTGCGCTTGGGCTCGTATTCGACCCGCGCTATCGCGATTTTCCATTTGCCGCGCTGACAATGGCCGTGGTGCCGTTCTCGATCCTGACGCTGCTTAACCGCCCGAAGGACGGGGTCAGGCCATTGGCCGAGGCGGTCTTTGCCGGGCTGCTCGCCGGTGCGGCGCTCTACACTCTGTTTAACGAAGGCAAGGACAACTGGCAGTCGCTCTGGACCTGCGCGATTTATCTGCTGCTCGCCTTTACGCTGTGGCAGGGGCGGGCCGTGCAAATCCCAGAATGAGCAGGCCTATTGCGAGGCCTGAGAGCACGACATTGTAAAGTACGATACCAAATCCGGCGGCGATCAGGCCGCCCGTCAGTAAAACGATCGACGGCCGGATAACATGAAGTGCGGCGATCATCAGCGCGACGACGCCGAACACTGAATTGCGAAACAGGTAGGTCACGAGAATCCTTGTCTTGCAGAGCATCGTCTGCAAGCCGGCGTCACAAGCCAGCGCGACCGTCGAGAACTCGATCGCAAAATAGCGCAGATACAGCGCGTAACCGACGCTCAAAAAGCCGACCACCAGCAGCCATTGCACCTGATAAGGCGTCAGTCGAAAAGGAGCTTTCTTCATTCGGCGAATATGGTCGGGAATCCCGGGCGGGACAAGGCGGGGAAGGGTAGCGGCCAGTGCTTGCCGAATAGCGTGTCGAAATCAGCTAAACTCCGCCGGGCACTACTTCCGGCCGAAAAACGTGGAAATCGTTGCGGGCGGGGGATCTGGCTTCTTGACGGGTTCTTCGACGGCCACGTGTTTCGTGCTGTTGCGCCACTGGCCTGATCGATGGCCGGAAGCTGACTTGGTGGCGGCCGGATCATCTGCATTGATGGCGAGGCGTTGACCGTCAAATACCGCAGTCTCGCAGGGCCGTTCGTTGGCCACCATGGCCGCGCATATTTTCGCCGCCGCCGCCGCATCGGTAAGCGGCCCCGCGACCAACCGCAACTGCATGCCGGGGCCGTTGCTGTTTTCTTTGATCACGATAATCGGCCGCAACGTCGCCAGAGCCGCGTTCGACCTCGACTTCAGAAGCCCGCGCCAGAGTGCGCGCAAGCCATTGACCGAATTCGCCCCGCCCACGTCGACGCCGAATTCGGTGCGCTGGACCGCAAGCTGAGTGGGGCTCGGTGGGGAAGCATCCGCTTCCGCCTCATCCGCAGGGCCGCTCGCTGCCATGATTTCCGGCTTTGGCGTCAGTTCCGGCTTTGGTGTCGGCCGGGTCGCTTTTGCGGCCTTGTCGGATTCGATCGATTTTCCAGCCGCGGAATCGGGTGGTCCGATGACTGATTTGGGAGTAACGCTCGTCGTCGGCGCCGCTAGCGGCGCGGCTGATATTTTTGGTGCAAGTGACGATATGACCACGGGGGCTTGCTCTGCTGGCGTGGCGGGCTCTGCCTTCTCACCTGTTTTCGTTGCGTCGGCTGTCTTCGCTAGCGTCGCTACAGGCGAGACGACCGGCGCGGCTGCCTGAGCTTGCGCGCTCGGCTGCGGCGGCTCTGCAGTCGCGATCGCAGAGGGCGGAGCGGGGTGCGGTGATGCCGTAGCCATATTCTGCTTCGCAATCGCGCCGGTCACGGACTCGAGCCCCTGTTCCAGCGCGCTCACGCGGTAGTACAGCCGATCGCGATCGCCATTGAGCGTATCGATCGCGGATGCCAGCCGACGACGCTCGCTTTGGCTCTCCTTGGCAATTGACTGGATCTGCTGTTCCTGCCGAGCCAGATCGACGGAAGCAACCTGATCGCGACGCAGGGCAATCGAGGAATGGCTGGCGTAAACCGCCAGAACGACCGCTCCAATTGAGGCGCCGGCCCACAAGCCCAGCCGCCATGTCGCGCGCCGGTCGAAAACGTCCTCGTCTGCCAGAAATCCCGACATAAAGCCGGTATTTTCGGGTTCAAAGCTGGCGGCCCGCCTCTCGGGATTCTTTGCCATAACGAAGTCTGCGGCCCCCCTGCGGCCCCACCCGAATCACCCGCCAAACATTAACAGGAATTCCGCCGCAATTTTAAATCGGCGGACTACCGAAGCGCAAACGGGTTTCCATGAGTCGCCAAAACCCTCTATGAGAGCGGCCGGACACCCCTGGGGAAGCAAGGGATTCGGATGACCGTTCGGTCCAGCCTTACGATCGTGCTCGCCGCGGGTGAGGGCACGCGCATGCAGTCCTCGATGCCCAAGGTGCTGCATCCGCTCGCTGGACAATCGCTGCTGGCACATGTTTTGGATGCAGCTCCACACGGGGCTGACGCCGCATTGGCCGTGGTCATCGGGCCGCAGCACGAGGCGGTCGCGGCAGAAGTCAAACGTGTGCGTCCGGATGCGGCGACGGTTGTGCAGGGCGAGCGGCTCGGCACCGCCCACGCCGTGCTGGCGGCGCGCGATGCGATCGCCCGCGGCGCCGATGACCTGCTCGTCGTGTTCGGCGACACGCCGCTGATATCAGCTGCGACGTTCCAACGTCTTCGCGCGGCGCTTGAGGAGGGTGCAAGCCTTGCCGTGCTCGGATTTCGCGCGGCCGATCCCACCGGGTACGGCCGACTGCTGGTGAAAGGAAGCCGACTGGCGGCCATTCGAGAAGAGGGTGATGCAACTGCTGAGGAACGTGCGATCCGACTTTGCAACGCCGGCGTTATGGCTTTTGACGGGCGCAAAGCGCTGGCGATGATCGAAAAAATCGGCAGTTCCAACAGCAAGGGCGAGTATTATCTAACCGATGTGGTGGGCATCGTCAGGGATCTGGGATTGGAGGCGGTTGTGATCGAGACCAGCGAGGACGAAGTGCGCGGCATCAACACCAAGGCCCAACTGGCCGAAGCCGAGAAGGTCATGCAGGCACGCTTGCGCAAGGCGGCGCTTGAGGCGGGCGTCACCATGATTGCGCCCGATACGGTCTACCTCGCTGCCGATACGAGGTTCGGCAAGGACGTCACGATCGAACCGTTCGTGGTGATCGGTCCCGGCGTCGCGATATCGGATGGCGCCGTCATTCATTCGTTCTCTCATATCGTGCAGTCATCGATCGGCAAGAACGCTTCCGTCGGTCCCTATGCGCGCCTGCGGCCAGGCGCCTCGCTCGGCGACGGCGCGCGGGTCGGCAACTTCGTCGAGATCAAGGCCGCGACATTGGAGCCCGGCGTCAAGGTCAACCATCTCAGCTACATCGGCGACGCCCATGTCGGATCGAATGCCAACATTGGCGCTGGCACCATTACCTGCAACTATGACGGCTTTGGCAAGCACAAGACCGAGATCGGCCAGGGCGCCTTCATCGGCACCAATTCGTCACTGGTGGCGCCGGTCAAAATCGGCAGCCGCGCCTATATCGGTTCAGGGTCGGTGATCACCCGCGACGTGCCTGAGGATGCGCTAGCCCTCGAGCGCAGCGAGCAGACCAATCGTGAGGGCGGGGCCAAGCGATATCGCGAGATGAAAACGCGTGGCAAGCCGCCCAAAGCGGGTTGAACGGAAAGCTTGTTAAGCTTGCGGCTTAACGCTGTTTCAATCGGCAATAATTATTGAGTATCAGGCGATCTGCTATTCTCGTTAAGAGATGCGTGCGCTCTTGCCGTTTAACTGGAGATATTAATCCGCATGTGCGGCATTGTCGGGATCCTCGGTAACGGACCGGTAGCGGAGCAGTTGGTCGACTCGCTAAAACGCCTTGAATATCGCGGCTACGATTCCGCGGGCGTGGCCACGCTCGAAGGCAAGCAGATCAAGCGCCGGCGCGCTGAAGGAAAACTCAAAAATCTCGAGACGCGATTGCAAGCGGAGCCGTTGGCCGGCCATACCGGTATCGGCCACACGCGTTGGGCCACGCACGGAAAGCCGACCGAGAATAACGCGCATCCACATGCGACCGATCGAGTAGCCGTCGTCCACAACGGCATTATCGAGAACTTCCGCGAGCTGCGCGCGCAGCTTCAAAAAGATGGCGTCGTATTCAAAACTGAAACCGATACTGAAATCGTTTTGCACCTCGTCGACAGCTATCTCGCCAAAGGCATCAACCCTGTCGAAGCGGTGAAGGCGTCGCTGTCACAACTGCGCGGCGCATTCGCACTCGGGTTTATTTTTGGTGGCGACGACGATCTGATGATCGGCGCGCGCAACGGTCCGCCGCTCGCCATCGGCTATGGCGACGGCGAGATGTACCTGGGCTCGGACGCGATCGCGCTTGGCCCGTTCACAGACACCATCTCCTACCTCGAGGATGGAGATTGGGTCGTTCTTACTCGCAAGTCCGCGGTGATCTACGACAAGAACAACGCCATTGTTCATCGCGGCGTGATCAAGCACACGGCTACGACCTCGCTGGTCGATAAGGCAAACTATCGCCACTTCATGGCCAAGGAGATTCACGAACAGCCTGAGGTGGTCGGCCATACTCTGGCGCGCTATGTCGATATGGCTACCGATCGCGTCGCCTTGCCTGCGAACCTGCCGTTCGACTTCAAGGACATTCAGCGCATATCGATCACGGCGTGCGGGACCGCCAGCTACGCCGGTTACATCGCCAAATACTGGTTCGAGCGGCTGAGTCGCCTACCTGTCGAGCTCGATGTCGCGTCGGAATTCCGTTATCGCGAGGCGCCGCTGCGGAAGGGCGATCTCGCCATCTTCATCTCGCAGTCCGGCGAAACCGCCGACACGCTCGCCGCGCTACGCTACGCCAAGGCCCAGGGCGTGCACACGCTGTCGGTAGTCAACGTACCCAGCTCGACCATTGCACGCGAGAGCGAGACGGTGATGCCGACTCTGGCCGGACCGGAGATCGGCGTCGCATCAACCAAGGCGTTCACCTGCCAGCTCATGGTGTTGGCCGCGCTTGCGGTCGCGGCCGGCAAGGCCCGCGGCGAATTATCGGAAACCGACGAGACCAGGCTGGTGCACGGGCTGGTGGAAATACCGCGCCTGATGGCGGCGGCACTTGCGACCGAGCCGCTGATGGAGAAACTTGCGCGCGACATCGCAAAATCAAAAGACGTGCTCTATCTGGGGCGGGGCACCAGTTATCCACTGGCGCTGGAGGGCGCGCTCAAGCTCAAGGAAATTTCCTACATTCACGCCGAAGGC
>JAICIT010000108.1 GCA_025960445.1 Bradyrhizobium sp.
ACGGGGCCGGCGGCGTCAACACCAGCGGCGGCCTCGGTTTTGGCGGACGACCGATGCCGCCGGGAACGGGGCGAACCTCGATCGGCGGCGGCAGTGGCGCCAGTTGCTGGCTGATCACGGGCGCAGCGTAGGCGGGAGCAGCGGGCGTAGGCCGCGCAGTGCTTCTAGGCCTCAGCGGAATTCGTCGCGGGGTGGGCGGCAGTTCCGAAGTCGGTGCATCTGAAGGCATGGACTCCGGCGCTGCGGCTGAACTGGGCGTCGCCGCAACGGATGGGATTGAAGCCGGCCTTAGCGACGGGGTCCGCTCGCCATGATCGAGCGAATCCAGCCTGCGGGTTTCGCGATCGATCGCCCTCACCGCCAACCATGAAGAAAGCGAGGCCACGTCGATTGTGCGATGAAGCCCATCGGGCGAGCCGACCGCGAAAAGCTGAATGTCCGGACGGCTGGCTGATTGACCCGCATCTGTGGAGGCAAGGCTGACACGAATGTCGGCCTGCTCGCCCGGAATATCATAGCCACCGGATATTGTTGCGCGCGCGCCATCGGCCTCGAGCGTAGTCGCGCCGACGCGCAAGCGCCCATCGCCAACCGTGAATGGAATTTGCGCCGACTTGATCGACAACGCGCCGGCCGAGAGCACCGGCTCGATGATCTGCCGTAACCTGGCGTCGTCGGTCGCCTGCCCGTTATCGCTGGCGCGGATTGCAACATCGAAGACCCGCGGGTCGAGCCCTGGAATGCGGGCGGATTGGATGCTGACGGTCCCGCTTCCCGACAGCGCGCCGGCCAATGCGGCGGCGCTACGGCCCTGGGTCATCAGCGTCATCTGCATCGAGGTGCGGCCGGCAGGCAGGATCAGGTTACGATAGCGTAGCGCGGAGCCATCGACGCCTGAGAGTTGAGCCCGCGCGTTCAATACGATTCCGTTTGCGCCCGGCCTGGCATCGACATCGGTCACCAATTCGCCGCCGCCAATTCCGCCCTTGATGGTGTCGAAGCTCAATGACTGTCCGTTGCTCTTGATCGCGCCACTGACCGGACGCAGCTCACTACCGCCGGGCAATACACCGCGCAGCGCCTGAAAGGCGACGCGGCCGCGCCAGCCTTTTAACAGTCCGGCGCCAAGCGGCTCGGTCGCATCGTGCCCGCCACCGCCGATAGCCACTGCGAAAGCGGGCGCGAGATCGAGCGTATCAAGGCCGATTTCGCCCTCGACATTCTTTTCCCCATCCAGGCTGACTGCGAGGCGTCCGCGCAGCCGCGAGCCTGCAACGGCGGTATCGAGATCATCGAAAGTCAGCTTTCCCTTGCTCAGGGACACGCGCGTAGACAGGTTGATATTCTGCGCTAGCGTGTCGGTCGGCCTGAGATCGAGCAGCGGTCCGAGACTGACACCGCGAATGCTTAGGTCGAAATTCGCTTTGGTGTCCTGCGCCCATGGTTCGGCGGTGCCTTGTGCTTCGGCCTGCATATCAGCTGCCGACAATTTCGCCTTCAGACGCAACGGCGCGCCCCACGCGCCCGTAACCGACCCTGCGAATTGCGCCGGGCGCTCGCTCATCCCGATCGCGTGATCCAATCCCAATAAAGCAAGCAACGTGCGCCCGCTGTCAGATGACAGTTTGGATTCCAGGCCGAACTCGCTGTGCCGGAGCGCATCGAGATCGATCTGGCGCAGCGCGGCGATCTCGGGCGTCGCGGTGAGCGTCGCCTCCCCGTTTAGCTGCGAGGCCTCGACCTTGAGAACGGCCCGCGTTGTAGTGCGATCGGCGCGCCGCGGATTCTTGCCGACATCGAGTGCCAGGTTGACGCGCGCGGGACCTGAAATCGATTTGATTGGGCTCAGCCGCGACGCCAACGTCGGCGCGAACGGTGCGATGATATCCGTGATCTGGCCAAGCGAAGCGGCGCTGGAATTGAGGCTCAGCTTGCCCGTGCCATTGATGCGATCGAAATCGCCCGCGCCCTCCAGCGTCACGCCGGCCGCCGTCCCTATTCTGAGCTGCGTGAGTGTCACGTTTTTCGGCGTGTAACTCAGTGCCGTCGTGAAGGGTCGCAATTCCTGACCCGAGGAAATCGCCCGGCCGATATTCAGCGAAACGCGTGCTTCGTCAGGCCATTCGGCCGGCGGCCCGGCGATCGAGCGCGCGAAGGCCATCGCCGCATCAAGATCGAGACGTTCTCCCTTTAGCTCGGCATCGAGGCGGGAGCCGCCGGTCTGGCGATCCGTCAACTCAACCCGGCCTTCGACGGCGCCTCCGTCGAGCTCGGCCTGCAAGGCATCAATCGCGATTTTGCCCGGACCCACGCTGACATTGCCTTGCAGGCTCAGCAGCTTCTGACTGCGGTAGCTGAGATCGCCACGGCCCTGCCACCACGTCAGCAGCGTATCCGGGTCTGACGATTCCAGACTGAGCGCGGCGGTGAAATTGGACGATGTCGGATGCACCTTTGCGCCGCTCAGCGAAACCAGCGTGTTGCCGGGCGCGCGCAGATCGACTCGCTCGATCGTCCAGGATTTGGCGTCGTTACGCAGGTCCGCGGCAATGTTCTGGATCGGGCGGCCGCCAAACATGATCTGCTCGGCCGTAAACTCGATTTGAGTTGGTATGGGCGGCTGTGGCAATTCGGCAATCAGCGCCCGCCAGGCCGGCAGCAGCCGAACCGGTTCGGTGGCCCCGCTGTCCTTGGCCGCCAACCGATCGGCGTCGAGCTGGCGTGCCGAAAGCGCGGCATGCAACAGCGGCGAGGCGCCAAATCGAACGTCCGCCTGCCCCGCGAGTTTCAACGCGCGCTCCTCGGGACCATAGCTGGCCTCGACTTGTTCCAGCCGCGCGGCCGCCGCATCGGCTTTGAGCTTTGCGGCTATCCGCCAAGGCGTAATCGGCACGTTACCTGGAGCCTTCAGCCCGGCAGGCGTGGCAAGCACGATCGCGCCCTCGAAACGGGGAGCACGGGCCTCGAATGAAAGCACGCCATCAAGGTCGAGCGATAACGGACGCGCACCGGGATCGACGTTCAGATGAACGCGGGTGCCGTTGCCATCTGCGCTCTGACCGGATGAAACCCGGAACGGGTACCGTGTTCCCGATATCGTGAAGCTGCCGTCGCCGCGAACCGCGCCGGCAAGCGAGCGCACGTCACCGCCAAAGGCGATATCGCTCAGCTCAACCGTGCCGTGACTAGCCGCGTCATGCAACGCGATACGGCCGGTCAGGTTCAACCGATCGATCGCCAGAGATCCCAAATTGAATTTTCCGCTCGACACCGGCCAATCGATCCGGCCCCGCGAATCCAGCCCCAGGTCTAGCGACATGCCGGTGATCGTCAGTTCGTCGGCGCGCCATTCGCCGCGCATCAACGAGCCCAGGCTGAATTCCATATCGAGCTTGTCGGCGCGCACTTTGCCGAGATCATTGGCGCCGCCAACCACCACCGAGCGCAGCCGCAGCGAGGGTGTCGGCAGCAATCGCGCATCCAGTTCGCCGCCGACACGGACCGGCGCGCCGACAATCCGCGCCGCCTCGGCCTCGAACTGCGGCCGGAATTGATTCCAGTCGATAAAGTACGGGCCGACCAGCGCGGCTATCAGCGCAACGATAAAGGTAATCGCTAGTCCGAGCAGCGTCGTCTGCACGGTGTCTCCCTTTGAGCACGCTCCGGCGCGGCTCCTCGTGGGATCATCGGGGTGATCCACGGGGCGATGCCATCGCAACGGCCCGGTGCCGCAACCCCGCCCGAAATCGCCCCGGAGCAACGCCGAATATAGCGCCAACTATGGCGAAGTCACAGCGCGCTCGCGCCGGGCGCGCTTACCAGCTTGCGGGCAGGCTTTTGAGACCGCGCAGCACGAACGTCGGCCGCCATTCCGGATTTTCGGGATCGTCCAACCGCAGCCCCCGCAAACGTCGCAACAGGGTGGAGATCGCAACCTCGGCTTCAATGCGCGCGAGTTGAGCCCCAAGGCAAAGATGGATGCCGCCGCCAAAGGACAGCGGCCGGATCCTCTGACGGGTGATATCGAGCTGATCGGGCCTGTCGGGATAAACCGCCGGGTCCCGATTGGCCGAACCCAACAGGCACAGCACGCTCTCGCCTTTCGGGATTCGCTTGCCACCGAGATCATCGATGTCCTCCAGCGCGACCCGCCCACTCATTTGCACCGAGGAGTCGTAACGCAGAAATTCCTCGATGGCATTGGTAATGAGTTCAGGGTTGGCCTGTAGCAATGCGAGCTGATCGGGATTGCGGTGCAGCGCCAGCAGCCCGTTGCCGATCAGGTTGACCGTGGTCTCGTGGCCAGCGCCGAACAACAGGATGATGTTGGCGGTCAGCTCCTCATTGGACAGCTTGCTGCCGTCTTCCTCGGCCTGCACGAGCTGCGTCGTCAGGTCGTCGCCGGGATTCTTCCGCCGCAACTCGAACAACTGCTGGAAATACAACTGCGCAGTCAGGTTGCCGGCATTTCCCTGTTCGATTTCGGCTGGACTGAGCGGCACCGGATCGAGCAGGCGCCCGCCATCTCGCGAGCTGGTGTAGAATACCTCGCGATGCTCCTCGGGAATTCCCAGCATGTCGCAGATAATCGTGACCGGCAGCCGAAACGCAAAATCCTCGATCAGGTCCATATGTCCCTGGCCTTGGATGCGATCCAGTGTTTGATCGACGACCTGCTGGATGCGGGGACGCATGTCCTCCACGCGACGGGCCGTAAACGCTTTCACGACGAGGCCGCGCAACCGCGTATGATCGGGCGGATCTTGTTGCAGCATCCAATGACTCATGCTGCGAAAGACCGGCTCCTCCATGATCTTCGGTCCATAGCGGCGGATCGTGCGATCAACGTAATCCTTGCCGAAGCGCCGGTCGCGCAAAACCAGACTGGCTTCGGCATGCCGACTGGCGACGAAAGCGCCGAACGGCGTCACATGCATCGGATCGGTGGTGCGCAGCCGCGCATAATGCGGATAGGGGTCGCGAATGAACTCGGGCGACAGCGGATTGAATAGCGGCGCGGTCGTCGCGGTCTGAACATGCTCGTTCATGGGTCCTCAATTCAGGCTCATTCGAAGACGGATTAAGCCCACAAGCCGCCGATATCGGCAAGTCCGTAAATCCCCGATGTTGCTCTGTCGCGCTAACGTGTCCCCGTTCGGTGCAGTTGGCCCGCGACCGCCCGCACCTTGCGTGGGGATGCCAGCCAAACCGCAACCGCGGACAATCCGCTCATTGCGACGGCGATTGCAAAGCCGAGCGTATAGCTTCCGGTCAAATCGTGCAGGAGGCCGGTCACCCACGGACCCGCCGCGCCGCCGGCAAGCGCCGTCAGCATGATCGTGCCGAAAATGCTGCCGAAATGCTTGCCCTGAAATATTTCGAGGACCACCGCGCCCATGATCGAGGTCAGGCCGTAACCCAGCGCGCCCTGCGCCAACACCATCACGTAGACAAGCAGCAAGCTCGGAAACTGCGCCAGCGCAATCAGAGCCAGGAAACAAATCGCAAAGCCGAGACAACTTGCGGTCCAAACCCATTCGCGTCCGATCCGGTCGGACACATGTCCGAGCACGATCTGACCGGGAATGCCGAGCAGGCTGACCGCGCCCAATGCCCAGACAGCGACGTTGGCGCTGAAGCCGATGTCGAGGAGATATTTGGTTTGATGAACCTGCACCGCGTACCAGATATACAGTCCGCCGAAATAACCGATCGCGATCCACCAGAAACGCGCGGTTCGCACAGCGCGGCTCAGGGTCCAATCGGTGGAGGCCCAGGCGGAATCGACGATGTAGGACACCGGCTTGACCGAGGCGGAAGCCGCCGCGTCTCCATCCGGCTGCAGCCCGATGTCTTCGGGACGCTTGTGCAGCAACAGATTGATCGGCGCGAGCACGATCAAAATCAGGACACCCATCGCGGTGCACGCCGTTCGCCATCCGCTCTGCTCGATCATATGCTGTACCCATGGCAGCAGCGTCATCGAGCCAATACCGACGCCCGCAAATGCCAACCCCATCGCGAGCCCACGTCGGCGATTGAACCAGTTCGGCAGGAACAACGATTGACCGGAGTAGCCGAGGCAGACGCTGCCCGCGCCGACCATGACCCCGATGGTGAGATACAGATGCCATGGCTGCGTGGTCAGCGGCGCCAGCAGCATACCGCCTGCCATCAGCGCAACGCCGAGCTCCATCACGGCGCGAGGGCCGGCGCGATCCATCAACCGGCCGATCAGCGGGCTCACCACGCCGGACACCAGAAATCCGAACGAGAACGCGCCGGCCGTTACGCCGCGTTCCCATCCGAACTCGTCGATGATCGGGGGAAAGAAAAGCGAAAAACTGGTGCGCGCGTTCACCCCGATCGCCATCGTGATGAACGTGACGACGACTATTATCCAGCCGTAAAAGAACGGAAGCCGCATCATGACCCTTTGCGTACGCGTCATCTGGTCACGATCCGATCAGGATGAAGCGGATCATGATCGCCTTTCTTCTGATTTGAGCATGATCTCCGCCGCAAGGCCTTTCGCGTTTGCCGCGAAGAAACCGGGTTTCGCAGGACATGCTACAGGACGCGGCGGAATGATCCAGCGCGTGGCCTGCGTATCCGAACGCGCGAGACGCGTTGCTGCAAATTACGGCGCGTTGCTGGCGCTTCCAGCGCGATAATCACCGGCCTGGCTGCCTAGTCGCCGGACGGCTTCGGCTGGCTCGGCATCGAGGCACGGACTTTCGTCAGCACCGCTTTGCAATAGGCATCGCGCTCTCGGATGAACAGCTGCTGGTGGGCCCGGAAGGCCGCCACCCTGCCCTCGATCTCCTCGCGAAATCCGCCCCGCGGCATCGGCATCGGGCGCTCCGCCCGAACGATCTCAACGGGCCGGGCGACCCTCGCGATCTGGTCCACCGGGGCGAAGTCGATCCGAGCTTCGCCATCCGGCCTTTTGCCGGCGATCGACTGAACAAACGTCATGGTTTGCGCGATCAAAAGGTCGCGCTCTTCTACCCACTTCATCGCGCACCTCAGCCATGATTATTCCATCAAAAAGCCAAGGTTCGATCAAGCAGCGGGGGTCGCCGCCACGCACTCAGCTGGGGAGAATTCCGGGAAAACTCCCCTTTTCCCGAACGAAACGAGTTCCCCGAGGCCAGGGGCGGATGGAACAAGCGTTGTGAACGGACATTTTAATCTTTGTAATTGCATGCTTTTGTTGCTCTTTATTCCTCTTGGTCAGGATGGGTTGTATGCGTGAGGCTTCTGAACACGCCCGCCGGTTCCCACCGGAATACCGTCCGCCGGCACCCAAGCCGCAGGCGCACCTGCTCCGGCCACTCGCACTTATTCGCACCTTGAAGCGCAACCCGCTGGAATGCTGGGCCGCCGCCCATTTCGAGCAGCCGATCGTCTCCGGCGGCCTGCCGATCGGGCATGTACTGTTGGTCCACGAACCGCGGGCCATCCGTCACGTATTGTTGGACAATGCCGCGAACTATCGGAAGGACCACCTGCAACGCCGGGTGCTTTCGGCAGGACTCAACGACGGGCTATTGAGCGCG
>JAICIT010000109.1 GCA_025960445.1 Bradyrhizobium sp.
ATCAATGGCAACCCGATCAAGTCGATCTACGTCTATTCGCGTCCCGAATGGACTGCGCTGGTTACGACCAAGGACTCGAAAATCGCGACCGTCGCCGACCTCAAGGGCAAGCGGGTCGCGGTGACCCGCGGCACCGATCCGCATATCTTCCTGGTGCGAGCGCTGCTCGGCGCCGGCCTAAGCGAAAAAGACATTACGCCCGTGCTACTGCAGCATCCCGATGGCAAGACCGCGCTGATCCGCGGCGATGTCGATGCCTGGGCTGGCCTTGATCCAATGATGGCCCAGGCGGAAATAGAAGACGGCGCCAAACTGTTCTACCGCAAGCCCGACGCCAACACCTGGGGCATTCTCAACGTCCGCGAAGAATTTCTCCGGGAGCATCCGGATATCGTTCGGCGCGTGCTCTCGGTTTACGAGAACGCGCGCAAGTATTCGATCGCGAACTATGACGAGCTGAAGAAGACTTTTATGGCAGTGACAAAGCTGCCCGATGCGGTTGTCGATAAGCAGCTCAAGGAACGCACCGACTTGAACCACAGCAGGATCGGAGCGCCGCAGCGCGAGTCGATTCTCGCCGCGGGCGTGGCTTTGCAGCAGGCCGGGGTGATTGATCCCAAGGTCGACGTTAGGGCCGCCCTTGATACGCTGATCGATGATCAGGTTGCGCTGCCGACCCAATAGCGGTTCGTCCTGGCCAGGCAAAACGGGGTTGGCGGCGTATCCAATTCGCCAACTTGCAATCCTGAGTAAGACGCGGTTCTGCTATGGCCATGACGGTTGAACTTCCCGCGCTTGAAACGACTGATGGGACGATTGCTCCGCCTGCTTCCAGGCGGCTTCGGCGCTGGACGCAGCCTGCGATCGGCCTGTTGCTGCCGCTCGGTCTTGCTTTGGCCTGGGAAGCCACCGTCTGGTTGGGGTTCTCCAACGGGCGCTTGGTCCCGCCGCCCACCAAAATATTCGCGGCCATTGTCGAATTGGCACGCAGCGGCGAACTGGCGCGCCATATCATGACCACGCTGTCGCGGGTCGCCGCCGGGTTCGGCCTTGGCGTGCTCGCCGGCACGGTGCTGGGCGCAATTTCGGGCTATTGGACGTTAGCGCGCCGGCTGCTCGATCCTACGGTGCAGGCGCTGCGCGCGATTCCATCGATCGCCTGGGTGCCCCTGTTCATCCTGTGGCTCGGCATTTTCGAAACCTCCAAGATCGTGCTGATCGCGGTGGGCGTATTTTTTCCGGTCTATCTCGGCGTCATGGGCGCGATCCTGTCAGTCGATCGCAAGATCGTCGAAGTCGGTCGCACTTTCCGGCTTTCCGGACCGGCGATGATCCGGCGTATTTTGCTGCCGGCGGTTTTGCCGGCCTATGTGGTGGCGCTTCGGGTCGGACTTGGGCTCGGCTGGATGTTCGTGGTCGCCGCCGAATTCATGGGCGCATCGGAAGGCCTCGGCTATTTGCTGATCGACGGCCAGCAACTCGGCAAGCCCGCGCAGATCGTCGCCGCGATCGTAATCTTCGCAATTCTCGGGAAAACAACCGACTGGCTGATCGAGATTGGCTCTGCGCCATTGTTGCGCTGGCAGGATGCATTCGGCCGCCATTCCGGAGGAGCATGATGCTCGTCCTCAATGGGCTCGGCAAAATCTATCCCAATGGTGTCAATGCGCTGGAGCGTTTTTCAGCGGAGATCAGGCTGGGCGAGATCGTTGCGATCATCGGCGGCTCCGGCTGCGGAAAATCGACGCTGCTCCGCGCTATCGCCGGTCTCGATCGCGCCACTTCCGGCACGGTGACGCTCGACGACATCAAAATCTCGGCGCCGCATGCAAAAATCGGCATCATTTTTCAGGAGCCGCGGCTGCTCCCGTGGCTCAGCGTCGCCGAGAATATCGGCTTTGGCCTGTCCGACCTGCCCGCCGATATTCGGCGCCAGAAGGTGGCGGGCGCGCTGGCGCGGGTCGGCCTTGCCGACAAAGCCGATGCGTGGCCGCGCGAATTGTCTGGCGGGCAAGCCCAGCGGGTGGCGATTGCGCGCGCGCTGGTGCCGCAGCCCGAGGTGCTGCTGCTGGATGAGCCATTCTCAGCTCTCGATGCATTTACGCGGCGGGATCTGCAGGACCACCTGCTTGATCTTTGGGCCGACACGCGGCCGACCCTGGTGCTGGTTACGCACGATGTCGACGAAGCCGTGGTTTTGGCTGATCGCGTTTTCGTCATGCGGCCCCGGCCGGGTCGCCTTTTCGAGGAGATCAAGGTCAACCTGGCGCGACCGCGTGACCGCAATTCGCCGATGTTCGATAGTTTCAAGCGGCGCGTCCTGACCGCGCTTGACCGATCGCTTGACCGCAATGTGCCCGATGGCGACTCGAAATCGACGGCGGGCGAAGCGATGTGGTGGTGACATCCGCCTTCGGACCGACTAATGCATCACCTCTATTCAGGAGAGAAAACAAGATGGATGCCGTCCAACTCCGCGCTACGCAGGCGCCGATCAAAGAGCGTTATAAATCCGATCCCAAGGCAGCGATGATCACGCTGACCGCGAGAGGCTCGATCGATAATGAAGGGATCGCCTGCAAGGTGGAAACCGGCCGCGCGTTGGCAGTTGCGGGTCTGCACCCCGCCACTGGCGGCTCCGGGCTGGAATTGTGCTCAGGCGACATGCTGCTCGAAGCGCTGGCTGCCTGCGCCGGCGTTACGTTGAAATCGGTGGCGACCGCAGTCGAGATTCCGCTGCGCTCCGGAAAAGTAACCGCCGAGGGCGATCTCGATTTTCGCGGCACGCTCGGCGTCGACAAGGAGGCGCCGGTCGGGTTTGCCGAAATTCGTTTGCGCTTCGATGTCGATACCGATGCGCCACAGGAGAAACTTGATCTGCTGTTGAAGCTGACCGAGCGCTATTGCGTAGTTTACCAGACCATCAAGAACGGCCCGAAAGTGTCAGTGACGATGCACCGGGTGTGATGGCAATCCATTGTGGTCCCGGAGAACGCCGGGACCCATGTTGCGCGCCCTTTCGTGTCCCCGGCGCGTTTGCTGGGCGGGGTTGCGGTTAGACAATGTCCCCCGAATTGGTTTTCGTGCTGACGCTGGCGCTCCGGATGGCGATCACTGCCGTGTTCGTGGTGTCGGCTTCCGTGATCACCGAGCGCTCGGGCCCGGTGATCGGCGCGCTGGTGGCGACGCTGCCAATTTCGGCAGGTCCGTCATACGTGTTTCTCGCGCTCGACCACGATGCGGCGTTCATCGGCGAGGGCGCATTGGCGAGCCTCCCCATCAACGCCGCGACGATCTGGCTCGCTCTAACCTATGTCGTGCTGGCGCAGCGGCATCACGCGTTCATCAGTTGCGCCGGTGGCGTCGCCGTCTGGCTTGTGCTGGCCGCGCTGTCGCGCACGGTCCAGTGGTCGCTTGCCGGTGGGCTAGCAGCAAACGCGGTCACGTTCGCGATTTGCCTGCCGCTGCTTCGCCGATTTCGCCACGTCAAGATGCCGCTGATCACGCGCCGCTGGTACGATATCCCGCTGCGTGCCTCGCTGGTCGCAACGCTGGTCGCGACCGTCGTCACTTTGTCGCGCTGGGTCGGGCCAAGCATAAGCGGCACGATCGCGCTGTTCCCCGTCGTGTTCACCAGCATGATGCTGATCCTGCATCCCCGAATCGGGGGTCGGGCAACCGCGGCGGTGATCGCCAATGGCGGCTGGGGCTTGATGGGTTTCGGGATCGCGATCGCGCTGTTGCATGTCACCGCGCCGCGGTTCGGTTCGGCGGCAGCGCTTGGCCTGGCGCTCGCAACCTGCGTCGGCTGGAATCTGGCTTTGTGGTGGATCGGGCGAAGCAAGCTCGCGCGCTGAATCCGTACCGCGTCCGGCAACCGCACTTATTGCTTGGGTAGTTTGGATTTCAGCGCGTACAACGCTTCCAGCGCTTCGCGCGGCGACATCTCGTCGGGATGGATCGCCTTGAGGGCTTCGATCAACTTTTCGGCCTCGCTCGGCGGAGCCGCTTCGGCGGCGCGCGATGGAACGGCGAACAGCGGCAGGTCATCGATGAGCGCGCGTGCGGTCTGGCCACGGTCCTGCGCCTCGAGCTTCGCCAACACCGACTTGGCACGCGAAATCACCGACGACGGCAATCCGGCGAGCTTCGCGACCTGAATACCATAGGAGCGGTCGGCGGAGCCGGGCAGTACCTCGTGCAGGAACACTACTTCACCCTGCCACTCCTTTACCCGCACGGTCGCGTTGAACAGCCGCGGCAGCTTTGCGGCGAGTGCGGTGAGTTCGTGATAATGCGTCGCGAACAACGCGCGGCAACGGTTGGCCTCATGCAGGTGCTCGATCGCGGCCCATGCGATCGACAGCCCGTCGAAGGTTGCGGTGCCCCGGCCGATCTCATCGAGAATGACCAGCGACCGCTCGCTCGCCTGGTTGAGAATGACCGCGGTCTCCACCATCTCCACCATGAAGGTGGAACGGCCGCGCGCCAGGTCGTCGGCGGCGCCCACTCGCGAGAACAGCCGGTCGACGATGCCGATCCGCGCGCGCGAGGCCGGCACGAAACTGCCGATCTGCGCCATCAGCGCAATCAGCGCGTTCTGGCGGAGGAAGGTCGATTTGCCCGCCATGTTCGGGCCCGTGATCAGCCAGATCTGGCCCGAGTTCTGCCCGGGCGCAGGCGAAAGGTCGCAGCCATTGGCGATGAACGGCTGTCCCTCGCGCTTGAGCGCCTGTTCGACAACCGGATGCCGGCCACCCTCGATGGCGAAGCCGAGCGAGCTATCGACCTCAGGCCGCACGTAATGGTCGTCCACCGCGAGCTTGGCGAGCGCGGTGGCGACATCGAGCATCGCAAAGGCGTGCGCGGCGGCGGGCCAATCGTCGCTTGCTGCGATCGCAAGCGCGCAAAGCCGCTCGAATATTTCGAGCTCCAGGCCGAGCGCACGATCCCCGGCACTGGCGATCTTGGCTTCGATCTGGCCGAGCTCGGCCGTGGTAAAGCGGACTTGCCCCGCCAGGGTCTGACGATGGATGAAGGTCGCGTTCAGCGGCGGCGCCAGCAATCTATCGCCGTGCTGAGCCGTGACCTCGACGAAATAGCCGAGCACGTTGTTGTGGCGGATCTTCAGACCCTTGACGCCGCTCTCGTCGGCGTACCGCGCCTGCATCGCGGCGACGACGAGACGCGAGGCATCTCGCAAGCTGCGCGCCTCGTCCAGCGCCGGCTCATAACCCTGACGGACGAAACCTCCGTCGCGCTTGATCAACGGGAGTTGCTCGGCCAGTGCCTGCTCGAACTCGCGCGCCAGCTCGCGGGATGGGCGGCACAATGCCTCAATCACCGCTGATATCTCCAGCGGCGGATTTTCCAACGCGGAAAGTCGCGCCAGCGCCTGGTCAGCGGCGAGGACGCCGTCGCGCAAGCCGGCAAGATCGCGTGGGCCGCCGCGACCGAGCGATATTCGCGCCAACGCGCGCGACATGTCTGGCGCGGCGCGCAGGATCGAGCGGATCTCGTCGCGCGCGGTACTGTCGCTGACGAACGCCGCAATCGCATCCAGCCGTCGCGCGATCGCCGCACTATCGGTGAGCGGCGCCGCCAGGCGTTGGGCGAGCAGCCGCGATCCGGCCGCGGTGACGGTGCGATCGATCGCGTCCAGCAGCGAGCCGCGCCGCTCGCCCGAAAGCGTCCGCGTCAACTCCAGATTGGCGCGGGTCGCGGGGTCGATCGCCATGGTGGCGCCGGCGCTCTCCCGCGAGGGCGGCGACAACGCCGGCCGCTTTCCCACCTGGGTGCGATCGATATAGGTGACCGCGGCGGCTGCCGCCGTCGCCTCCAATCGCGACATCGTGGAAAGGCCGTCCATGGTGGCAACGGCGAAATAGTCGCACAGCCGCCGTTCGGCAGTGGCGCTGTCGAACACGTCACGCGTGAGCGGGGTCACCGCGGGCAATTCGCGCAGCAGCGGCCCCAAATCCGCATCGCCATACAGCGCATCGGTGACGATGGCCTCGTTCGGGTTGATGCGCGCCAATGTCGCTGCGAGGTCGCCAATGGAGCATTCCGTGACGGTGAATTCGGAGGTGGAAATATCGATCCACGCCAGTCCGATGCGGTCGCCACCGGACGAGGCGCGCGCGCGAGCGATCGACAGCAGATAATTGTTGGCCCTGGCGTCCAGGAGGGTGTCTTCGGTGAGCGTGCCCGGCGTGACCAGCCGCACGACATCACGCCGCACGACGCTCTTGTTGCCACGCGCCCGCGCCGCAGCCGGGTCCTCCATCTGCTCGCATACCGCGACGCGATGGCCTTGCGCGATCAACCGGTGCAGATAGTCGTCCGAGCGTTCCACCGGCACGCCGCACATCGGGATATCGATTCCCTGATGCTTGCCGCGTTTGGTCAGCATGATCCCGAGCGCGCGGGAGGCGATTTCGGCATCCTCGAAGAACAGCTCGTAAAAATCGCCCATCCGGTAGAACAGCAACAGGCCGGGGTTGGCGGCCTTGATCTCGAGGTACTGTTCCATCATCGGCGTGACGCGCGCAGCCTCGGCTGGCTGCACGTTGTTTGCGGGCTGCGTCGTATTCGGCGCTGCCGAAATGGATTGCTGGATGGTCATTGGCTGGCGCAAACTACAAAATTATGCCGTGCGATCCTATCGGTTTGCCGCGCCTGTCCGCGTTTTCCACCTTCGGGACCGCACAGGCTTTTACTTCCGAATGGGGCATAACGGCCACTATCGGAAGCACGCACGGGCATCGCGAAGCCTTCAATTGACCTGCCGTGAACGCGCTCCTAAAACTCGCCTCAATCCAGCCGCTGGCGGTAACACGGCAATCAGGGAGAGTTTCGATGCGCGATGTATTTGTTTGCGACGCCGTGAGAACCCCGATTGGCCGCTTCGGCGGATCGCTCGCCAAGGTGCGCGCCGATGATCTGGCGGCAACTCCGATCAAGGCGTTGATGGCGAAGCACCCAAAACTCGACTGGTCCGCCGTCGATGAGGTCTATTTCGGCTGCGCCAACCAGGCCGGCGAGGACAACCGGAACGTCGCGCGCATGGCGCTGTTGCTCGCGGGTCTGCCGGACACGGTTCCGGGCGCAACCCTCAATCGGCTCTGCGCGTCGGGGCTGGATGCGGTCGGCGCGGCCGGACGCGCGATCCGCGCCGGCGAGATTGATTTTGCAATCGCCGGCGGCGTCGAATCGATGACGAGAGCGCCATTCGTCATGGGCAAGGCCGCCGAAGCTTTTTCACGCTCGGCTGACATCTACGACACCACGATCGGATGGCGCTTCATCAATCCATTGATGAAGGCGCAATATGGCGTCGACGCGATGCCCGAGACCGGCGAGAACGTCGCCGAGGAATTCCAGGTGTCGCGGGCCGATCAGGACGCGTTCGCGATCCGCTCGCAGCAGCGAGCCGGTCAGGCGATTGCGTCGGGCTATTTCGCCGAGGAGATCACCGCGGTGTCAGTGCCGGGCGGCAAGGCTGGTCCGGTCAGCGTCGAGAAGGATGAGCATCCGCGCCCCGAAACCAC
>JAICIT010000110.1 GCA_025960445.1 Bradyrhizobium sp.
ACGGCAAGGCCTATCTGAAGCCGATCCAGACCGTGATCAACGGTGTGCCGTTCGGCCGGCCCTATCAATCGCCGTTCGCAGTAAAATAGCTGCATCATTTCTTATGCACGCGCGTGTCGCTGATTATCTCAGCGATCACGGCTGCGGCCGGGCGCCGCGGGCGGCTTTCGGCGCTCGGGATCGCCTGCGGCAGCGGACTTTGCACCTTGCAATCAAGCTGGCGCGGGCCAACGAGTCCGGCTAATGCTTCCTGCGCAAAAAAAACGAGTTAATAGAATGGCCGACCCAATACAGGAAGTCCTGCAAGCCTTTGCCCACGGCGAGCTCGTCGTCGTCACAGATGACGATGATCGCGAAGGCGAAGGCGACCTGATCGTGGCGGCCTCACTTTGCACCGCCGAAAAGATGGCGTTCATCATCCGCCACAGCTCGGGCATCGTGTGCGCGCCGATTACGACCGAAGATGCCCGCCGGCTGCGGCTCGATCCGATGGTCGCCCACAACGAATCCAGTCACACGACCGCCTTCACCGTCTCCATCGACTACAAGCCCGATGGGGGCACCGGAATTTCGGCGGACGAACGCGCGTCGTGCTGCCGCGCGTTGGCCAATCCGAACGCAGGTGCGAACGATTTTGCCCGACCCGGTCACGTCTTTCCGCTGATCGCGCGCGACGGCGGCGTGCTGCTGCGGTCCGGCCACACTGAGGCCGCGGTAGATCTCTGCAAGCTGAGCGGGTTGCCACCGGTCGGGGTGATCAGTGAACTGATGAATGACGACGGCACGGTCATGAAGGGCGAGCAGGTGGCGCGGTTCGCGGCTGCCCACAAGCTCAAGCATGTCACTATCGCCGATATGATCGCCTATCGTCAGGCGCGCGAGAAGCTGATCGAGCGGGTATCGACATTCACTACCGAGAGCCCTATCGGGCCGCTGCAGGGGTTCGCTTATCGCTCACCTTTCGATTCCATCGCGCATGTGGCTTTCGTCTATAACGGCGTCGGTGACGGTAAGAATGTGCTGACCCGATTTCACAAGCCCAATATCGTGAAGGACATCTTCACCGGCCCAAAGCGCATGCAAGCCGTGCTTGAACGTTTCAAAAAGGCCGGCAGCGGCGTGTTGATCTACTTGCGCGATGGCGCGGCCGGCGTTCCGGTCGCCCCGCTTCCGGAAGAGAAGTCCGCGGAGGCCGATCGCAATCGGCAATGGCGCGAAGTCGGCGTCGGTGCGCAAATTCTAAGAGATCTCGGCGTGACCTCGATTCGAAATCTGAGTTCGTCGGTGCACGACTACAAGGGACTATCGGGTTTCGGCATCGAGATCGTTTCAACCGAGCAGTTTGATAGTTAGACGTCAAAGCCTCGACAGGCCATTCCAGGTTCGACCTCGCATCCCGAATGTCGGAAGCGAGGATTATCCAATCCATTTGCGCTTCGCTCCGTCGCGTTCTAAAATAAATCGAGTGATGCGAAAGGATTTTCCATGAGCGTGCGACTCCAGCCCAAGGACAAGCCATCCCCGGTGGATTTCCAATGGGACGATCCGTTCATGCTCGATGAGCAACTGACCGAAGACGAGCGCATGATCCGCGATACGGCGCGGGCCTATGCGCAGGATAAGTTGTTGCCACGAGTGACCAAGGCGTATCTGGAAGAAAAGGTCGATCGCGACATCTTTCATGAGATGGGCGAGCTAGGTCTGATCGGCATTACCTTGCCCGAGGAATATGGCTGCGCCAACGCCAGCTATGTGGCCTATGGCCTGGTCGCACGCGAGATCGAACGTGTCGATTCCGGATATCGCTCAATGAATTCCGTGCAATCCTCGCTGGTGATGCACCCGATCTATGCCTATGGCGACGAGAACCAGCGCAAGAAGTATCTGCCGAAGCTTGCCACCGGCGAGTGGGTCGGATGCTTCGGCCTGACCGAACCCGATGCCGGCTCCGATCCAGGCGGCATGAAGACTCGCGCTGAGAAGACTGCCGATGGCTATCGCCTGACCGGCACCAAAATGTGGATTTCCAACGCGCCGATCGCCGACGTGTTTGTCGTGTGGGCCAAATCGGTTGAGCACAACAATCACATCCGCGGCTTCATTCTCGAGAAGGGCATGAAGGGCCTTTCCGCGCCGAAAATCGGTGGAAAGCTCTCGCTTCGCGCCTCCGTGACCGGCGAGGTCGTGATGGAGGGTGTGGAGGTGCCGGAGAGCGCGCTTTTGCCCAACGTGTCCGGCCTGAAGGGGCCGTTTGGCTGCCTCAACCGCGCCCGTTACGGCATCTCCTGGGGGGCGATGGGTGCGGCGGAAGACTGCATGCACCGCGCGCGCCAGTACACGCTTGATCGCAAGCAGTTCAAGCGGCCGTTGGCGGCGACGCAGTTGGTGCAGAAGAAGCTTGCGGACATGCAGACCGACATCGCGCTGGGCCTGCAGGCGTCGCTGCGGGTGGGCCGCCTGATGGACGAAGGCAAGATGGCTCCGGAGATGATTTCCATCGTCAAGCGCAACAACTGCGGCAAGGCGCTGGATATCGCCCGCACCGCGCGGGACATGCACGGCGGCAATGGCATCCAGATCGAATATCATGTGATGCGCCACACCGCGAACCTTGAGACCGTGAACACTTATGAAGGCACGCACGACGTCCATGCATTAATCCTCGGCCGCGCCATTACCGGAATTCAGGCCTTTTCGTAACGCGCTCCTTCGCTAGTGGACGGGCATAGCTTTGAATTCCGACTGGGCCAGTCTCGTCGCGGCCACCCCTGTGTTGGTTGAGATAAAGACGTGAATGCGCGGCAGAGGCCGGGCATGACAATGTATATGCATGTGAGTACCCGATGTCCGAGAGCGACGACGTACCGTTCAATCGTGATTTTGCGCTCAAGCCCGGCGTGGTCGACGAAGTCGTTCCAGGCGTGCGGCGGGTTCTCTGCAATAACCCCAGCCCGTTCACCTTCACCGGCACGGTGAGTTACATCGTCGGTCGGGGCAAGGTGGCGATCGTCGATCCCGGTCCTGACAATGAACCGCACGCGGCAGCGCTGCTCGATGCCGTACGCGGCGAGACGGTGAGCCATATTCTTGTCACTCACACGCACCGCGACCACTCACCCAACACCGCGCGGATCAAGGCTGCGACCGGCGCAATTGTTTATGCCGAAGGTCCGCATCGCGTCTCGCGTCCGCGCTACGAAAGCGAAAAACTCTCGTCGGAATCGGGCGCAGATCGTGAGTTCAACCCCGACATTCGGGTGCGGGATGCAGAATTGATTGAAGGCGGGGATTGGGCGCTCGAGGTGGTCGCGACTCCTGGCCATACCGCCAACCATCTGGCGTTCGCATGGCGGGATCGGAACCTGATTTTCGTCGGCGATCACGTGATGGGCTGGTCGACATCGATCGTGGCGCCTCCGGACGGATCGATGGTCGACTACATGGCCTCGCTCGACAGGCTAACGAAGCGCAGTGAGCAATTGTATTTCTCCGGCCACGGGCCAGAGATCCAGCAAGGTCCCCGCTACGTTAATTTCCTGATCCGCCACCGTCGCGCTCGTGAAGCTTCCATCCTGCATCGACTAGGCAAGGGTGAAGCCGATATCCCCACCATCGTGCGTGCGATCTATATCGGCATCGACCCGCGGCTGACAGGAGCCGCCGGCTATTCGGTGCTGGCGCATCTGGAAGATCTCGTAAGTCGTGGAATCGTCGCGACCGATGGCGATCCGGTCATCGGCGGGATTTATCGATTGGCCAATACTAAATAATCAGCCGATCGAACTCAGGGGAAGCGTCGGCGCGCTCGCGCGATTCGCTACTTCTTCACTATTTTTGGCGGCAACTTGGGAGGCGGCTGCGGTTTTTTCAGGCTGGCGCTTTCGGCGGCGGTGCTGATGTCGTCAATCAGTTTGCTGACCCGCGCGGCATTGCTGCCGAGATCACTTTCGAAATAACGTGAGGCTGATCGGATATCGACACGCGATCCATCGCGGTCCGGCGCGATGCGGATCGAAACGTCCTCGCGGAACCCCATGATCGGCGTCCGCGCTACCGCCTCGATGTGGCCGATGCGGCGCGGCAATTGCGGAGGGCGCTCATCAATGATCAGCCATTTGCGCTTGGTGACCAACTGCAGCGTCACCTCGTAAGCCCGCTGCACGGGAATTTCCAATTCCAGGGTCTCGATATCAGGATAAGCCGCCCGCTGCTGCTCGGCGGAATACAATCCGGCGTAGACGGCCGGGTTGGTGCCCTCGCCAGTACGCAGTCGCGCCAGCGCGTCGAAGCGCGGCGGATCGATCGGATCGGTGGTGATGTCGTGGATCGCGGGCAGCTTGCGATACTGCAGACCAAGATAGGCTGGGTAGGCCAGGACGACCGCGTCGATCAGAAAGGCTAGCAGGATGCGGCTCATGCCGCGCGAACCGTTCTGCCAGATCGCAACGAAGGCGGCCAATCCGAACAGGATGGAAACGCCGGCGCAGGCCAGCGCGCCGAAGAAGGTGGCCAGCGCCGGTTTGATCTCGAGAAAGCCAAATCGGACGATCAGGATCGAAACCAGCACCGCGACGACCGAGAATACGGCCAGGTTGCGTGCCCATGATGCGAGGCCGGACACGGGCTCCGACTGATAGGGAGCGGAGAACCTGCGGGCCATCCTTGAATTCCAATATGCCTGGTCGCACCCGGTCCGGCAGACACCGGCGCGGAGGTGACCTAGCGCATTTACCCGCAAAGTGTGAAGCGGTTTATCCCGGAAAACGCACTTGCATTCTCAGGTGCGGTCCGGAAGGCGCGCCCCGCCGAGACAGGGCGCGCGGAGTATGCCGGTTAATGTGTTGCCGGATTCTTGGCGAGGGGGCAGGCCGAGTCGGAGAGTTTTCCGAACGCCTCCTCGCCGGACATGGTCTGCACCAGCTTGTAATAATCCCACGGATACTTGGATTCCTCAGGCTTCTTCACCTGCATGATGTACATTTCGTGTTCCATTAGCCCGTCAGGACGGATCTTGCCGTTGCTGGTGAACATGTCATCGATCTTCACCTTGTGCAGTTCCGCCATCACCTTATCGGAGTCGGTGCTGTTCGCCGCTTTGACCGCGTTGAGATAGGTCAGGGTGGCCGAGTAATACCCCGCCTGATTCATGGTCGGTTCGTGCTGCGTCTTGGCGAAATAGCGTTTTGCAAAAGCGCGAGTCTTGTCGTTGAGGTCCCAGTACCAGCCAGTGGTGAGATAGAGGCCCTGGGCGGTCTTGAGCCCGAGGCTGTGGATGTCGGTTATGAAGGCGAGCAAGGCTGCGGGCTTCATGGTCTTTGCAATGCCGAACTCATCGGCCGCCTTGATTGAGTTGGTGAAATCGTTTCCGGCGTTGGCGAGCCCCAGCACCTGCGCACCCGAATTTTGCGCCTGCAGCAGATAGCTGGAGAAATCGGATGTTGAGAGCGGAACGCGCACGGCGCCGATCACCTTGCCGCCATTGGCCTCTACCACTTTCGCCGCGGCTTCCTGCAATTGCGTGCCGAACGCATAATCGGCGGTGAGGAAGAACCAGGTTTTCCCACCCTGTTTCACCATGGTGGTAGCCGTGCCGTTTCCGAGCGAAGTCGTGTCATAGACGTAGTGCACGGAGTAGGGAGTGCAGTCCTTGCCGGTCAGCGACGCACCGGCGGCGCCGACCGCGAAGAAGGGAATCTTCTTCTCCTTGGCGATCGTCGACATCGCAATGCTGACCCCGGTGTTCGAGCCGCCGAGCACCATGGTCAATCCGTCGCGGTCTGCCCATTCGCGAAACTTTTGGGCGCCGAGGTCGGGCTTGTTCTGGTGATCGGAAGTCAGCAGTTCGATCTTGTTGCCGAGAACGCTGCCTCCGAAATCCTCGATCGCCATCTTGGCGGCCTCGACGCCACCCGGTCCGATGACGTCGGCGTACACGCCCGACATGTCATCGATGTCGCCGATCACCACTTTATTTCCGGCGGCGTGGGCTGCCGTCGCCGTGAAGGTGGCCGCAGCCAGCAGCCATGGGATGGTTCTAATTCGAACTGATTTGATCATCTTGAGCATTTCCTCTTTTTTGGTTCGCAGGCAGGACCTAGTTATGAAGTCGCCTTGTCCGGTCCAATTCGCCTTTCGTCGGCATCCGCTCAAAATGATGCAAATCATCGCTTTCCAGGCGTCGCGCGAGCACGACCGCGCGTCAGATCGGCGCGCGTGAAGGCTCTTCCAATCGGATAGTGGGAACCTGGCTGGCTTTAGGCCGCGGCGTTCGGGAACCGATAGCTCTTGAACTGCTCGCGGAGGGCGGTCTTGAGGATCTTTCCGGTCGCGGTGTGGGGAATGGCTTCGATGAACACGACGTCATCAGGCATCCACCATTTGGCGATCTTGCCATCCATGAATTTCAGAATTTCCTCCCGCGTCGCGGTTGCGCCGGCCTTGAGTTGCACAATCAACAGCGGACGCTCGTCCCATTTCGGATGGTAGACACCGATCACGGCGGCCTCCGCGACAGCGGGATGGCCGACAGCCAGATTCTCCAGATCGATCGACGATATCCATTCGCCGCCGGATTTGATCACGTCTTTTGATCGGTCGGTGATGCGCATGTATCCGTACTGGTCGATGGTCGCGACGTCCCCGGTATCGAAATAGCCTTCGTCGTCGAGGATCTTGCTGTCGACGCGGAAGTAGGCCTTCGATACCGCCGGGCCGCGCACCTGTAGACGGCCGAAGGTCTTGCCGTCCCAAGGCAGTTCCTTGCCGGCGTCATCGGTGATCTTCATCTGGACACCGAATGGCGGATAGCCCTGGGTCTGGAGTATGTCGAGCCGGTTGTCGCCATCAAGTTCGGCGAACGGCGGCTTCAGCGCCGCGAGCGTGCCGATCGGGCTCATTTCGGTCATGCCCCAGGCGTGCCGCACCTTGACGCCCATATCGACGAACGCCTTGATCATCGAGCGCGGCATCGCCGAGCCGCCGCACACCACCATCCTCAGATGTGGCAGTTTGAGTTTGCTGGCCGCCATATGATTGAGCAACATCAACCAGACCGTCGGTACACCTGCGGTATGAGTCACCTTCTCGGTGTCGAGCAGTTCGTAAACCGATGCGCCGTCCAGTTTCGCGCCGGGAAGTACCAGCTTGGTACCCATCGAAGGCGCGGAAAATGCAATTCCCCAACTGTTGGCATGGAACAGCGGGACCACCGGAAGCATCGTGTCGGCTGCATTGGCGCCGAGCGAGTCCCCGGAATTGGCCATCAGCGCGTGCAGCACGTTGGATCGATGCGAGTACAACACGCCCTTGGGGTCGCCTGTCGTGCCGGAGGTGTAACACATCGCGGCGGCGGTATTTTCGTCAAACGTCTTCCACTTGAAGTCACCGTCGGCTTCGGCGATCCAGTCTTCGTAAGCAACCGCGTTCTTGAGCGTGGTCTGCGGCATGTGCGCCTTGTCGGTGAGCACGATGTAACGCTCGACGCTCGGCAGCTTGTCGGCAATTTTCTCAATGATCGGCACGAAAGTGGTATCCAGCAT